>JAEWMV010000102.1 GCA_023393045.1 Bacillota bacterium
GGATATACGTCGTCATCAGAAGGGTGAACCAAATGCTCGAGGAGATGACGCGGGAACTTTTAAAAGAGCAAAGCGACCAGATGGAGCTGCTGAATATGGCGGACGACATCAGGGGATTGCTGGTGGACCTGTTTTTATAAAGGATTAAGCGCGCTGTGCGCCCGTTGCAGCCGCAAGCGGGGCGCAACTTCTGGAATTGCGGCATGGCATATCGTGAGCGCGGCAGTCAGGGATGACAGAAGCAAGCAGGAACCGTGCCCCGCCGGCCCGGTGTTTTCCGGCGCGCGGAATGTTTTTCCAGAAAAAAATATCGCTCCCTGTTTTGCGCAATGTTGCGATATTTGTCGTTTTGTGGTAGGATGAATCAATATATTGGTATAATCAGGCCATTTTGGGAGAAGGAGCGTCAAATATGGGATATGTGGATGCATTGCTCAGCACCAGGATAAACGAAATTCTGCGCATGCTCCAAACCCGCCGCGCCGAGGCGAAGGCCGCTGCGCCGGACTTTGGCAGCATCCTTTCGCAGGCGATGGCTGCGGTGAATCCCGCGGCCTCCGATACGGCCGCCACGACCGACGCAACAGAAACTTCCGTTTCCGCCGAGGACGTCAAGGCGCTTTATACAATACTTGCACAGAGCGAGGCTTCCGGCAGCGGGAGCGATTCCGCCCTCACGGACTACGCGGATATCATCCGCAACAGCATCAATACTTACGATTCCGGCGCGCAAAGCGACGAGCTCAACGAGCTGTACGCGTCATACGGGCTGGGCACGGGGAGCGGCAGCGTTTCGAACGCCTCGCAGCTCTACCTCAACATGATGGCAAGCATGCTCAGGGAGCAGAACCAAAGCTGATCCGCCGTTTGCGGCATGGCAAACACAAGGAGGATAACGCATGTTCGATACTCTGTTCAAATCGACCACCGCCCTCGAAAAAGGGCTGGACGCTTCGTGGCTCCGGGGGCAGGTCATCGCCAACAACATCGCCAACGTGCAGACCGTGGGCTTCAAAACGTCCTCTGTGGAATTCGAGTCGATTTTTAAGGATCTGCTCGAGGAGGAAGGATACGCTTCCGGCGCGAACCTCAACGATGTCGCGGGCCTTGCCGACATGCAGCCCGTGATTGTTCAGAGCGATGACACCACCATACGCCTTGACGGCAACAACGTGGACATCGAGGCGGAAAACGCCGCCCTCGCAAAGAACACGATTTACTATAACACGCTATTGCAAAAGCTCACCTCCGAGCTTGACAAACTGAGCATAGCGATCAACGAAGGGAGGTAAAGGCGCATGTCTTTTTTGAAGGCGCTTGATATCAGCGCATCCGCGCTCACCGCGCAGCGGCTGCAGATGGATGTGATAAGCGAAAACATCGCCAACGCGGCCACCACCCGCACGGCGGACGGCGGGCCGTACAGGCGCAAGGTCGTCGTGCTCTCCGAGCGCGTGGACAACTCGTTTGAATCCTATTTGCAAAGTGCGTCGCGCGGCGGTACGCCGCTTGGAAGCGGCGTTGTGGTTTCCGCAATCGAGTACGACAATTCCGCGTTCGTCATGGAGTACGACCCCGATCATCCGGATGCGGACGCCAACGGCTATGTGAGCCTGCCCAATGTGGACGAGGCCAAGGAACTCATCGACCTCATCTCCACCACGCGCGCGTATGAAGCCAACATCACCGTGTTAAACGCCATCAAGGGCATGGCGATGAAGGCGCTTGAACTCAAAGCTTAACTTGAACTCAAAGCTTAAAAGGAGGATGAAGCATGACGATTGAATCCATTGCGTCCGGAGCGTCGGCAATCAGCTCCATGTTGACATCGGGCAAGCCCGCCGCGGGAGAGAGCACGAGCGTATTCTCCGACATACTCGACAAAGCGCTGGACACCGTCGAGGGCACGGAGACCGACAATCAAGAGAGCACCGCGGCGCTTTTAACAGGCGAGGACGAGGCAATCCATACGGCGATGCTCAATGCGGAAAAGTCCTACATGGCGCTGAGCCTGACGGTTCAAATCCGCAACAAGGTGCTCAACGCCTATAACGAAATTATGCAGATGCAGCTGTAGAAGGCGATAAAAGCCGTTTGGCTTTTATTTTGCTATGACGGGGGCGAATGAATGGGGAGAGCGCGATGACGGGCATTGCAGCCGCAATCTCTTCGGACAACATATGGTCGGTATTGTGGCTGTTTTTCCTGGCGGTCCTGATTCCCGTCGCCGCATATTTCGTCACGCGCTACTTCGCAAAGAAGGCGCAGGGCACGCAGCACACACCCGCGATGAAGCAGCTCGCGCGCATGTTCCTCGGGCGGGACAAGTACATCCTGCTTCTGAAAATCGGCGAAAAGGGCTATATCCTGGGCGTCACGAACCAGAGCATCTCCAGAATCGGCACGCTCAGCGAGCAGGAGATGGAAGCCTACGACGCGGGGGACGCAGCCAGAGACGCGGGCGGCGGCTTCGTGCAAAAGCTCAAAAATTTCATCAACGCTCCGAAGACGCTGCGGCGTGAGCGCGAGGCGTACAGGCAATTCGGCGGGCGGCCGTTCGGGGATATCTATCAGGACGAGCTTCAGGACGAAGCGAATCCCGATCCGGACGCAGGCCCGCAGGACGGGGACGGAACATGAGAACAGCAAAAAAGGTGATTCTGGTAACGACGTTATGCCTGTTACCGCTTTTCATATCAGGGTGCAGCGCCGAGGATCCCACAGGCTCGGGGCTGCTCAATCAGCTTTTGGGGAGCCGCTCGGAAAGCATACAGATATTGCTCTTGCTCACGGTGCTCTCGCTTGTGCCGAGCATACTCATCATGCTCACGGGCTTCACGCGCATCATCATCGTGCTCTCGCTGGTGCGAAACGGCCTTGGCCTCCAGCAGATGCCGCCCAACCAGGTCATCATCGGCCTCGCGCTGTTTTTGACGCTCTTTGTCATGCAGCCCGTGGTGGACGACATCAAGGTCAACGCGTACGAACCGTATGTGAACAATGAAATCACCCAGGAGGAAGCCGTGGAGCGGGGCATGGAGCCTATACGCGAATTTATGCTGCGCCAGACGTACAAAAAAGACCTCGACTTCTTCATATCCGCGTCGGAAAACCCGGAGGAGATCACGTTGGAAAACGTGCCCAACACCACGCTGATCCCGGCCTTCATCACGAGCGAGATCAAGCGCGGCTTCGAGATCGGGTTCTTTATCTATATCCCCTTCATCGTGATCGATATGGTCGTAGCGAGCGTGCTTATGTCCATGGGCATGATGATGCTGCCGCCCGCCATCGTGTCGCTGCCCTTCAAGCTGCTGCTCTTCGTGCTTGTGGACGGATGGACGCTCACGGTGCAAACGCTCCTGACAAGCTTCGGCTAAAGCCGGTAAGTGAGGGAAAATGCTCGAGCAGAGTGAAATCATCAAGGTCATACAGGATGCCATCTACACGATACTGATGGTCGCGGCCCCCGTGCTCCTCGTGGGCATGCTCGTGGGCACCATCGTGTCGGTTTTTCAGGCGACCACGCAGATCAACGAGCAATCGCTTTCCTTCGTGCCCAAAATCGTGGCGATTTTTCTCGCACTCATATTATTTGGCGGGTGGATGCTCTCGCATCTTACGGACTTCACGTTGCGCATATTCGAGTACGTCCACACCGTGATTGAATAGGCATGCAACAGTTATATGACATCTTATCCTCCCGAATAGAGTACTTCCTCCTGCTGTTCCTCAGGGTAACGGCGCTCATCGTATCCTCTCCCATATTCGGCAGGAAGGCGCTGCCCAACACGCTCAAAATCGGCATGTGCCTGATGATCGCCTTCGTGGTTTTTTCGGCTTCTCCGGCCGCCGTGCCCGTCGAATACGGCGGGCTTGTCGAGTATGTGTTCCTGTGCGTGAAGGAGCTCCTCTTCGGGCTGATACTGGGTTATGTGACGACGCTCTTCTTCTCCCTCGTGCAGACGGCGGGCTCCATCATCGATACCCAGATCGGCTTTGGCATGGCCAGCATCTACGACGCGCAAAGCAACGTGAGCGTGCCGGTGACGGGCAACCTCCTCAACACGGTGATGATCGTGAGCTTTTTTGCGGTCAACGGCCACCTCAAGCTCGTGCGCATCGTGATGGAAACCTTCTCCGTTATGCCCGTGGGGCAGGTGCGCATCAACCTGCAGCTTGCGACGATTGCGCTGGAGGTGTTCGTACTCGCCTTCACCCTCGCGCTCAACGTGGCCATGCCCATGATCGTGGCGGGGCTCCTGGCGGAAATATTGCTCGGCGTGATCGTGCGCATGGTGCCGCAGATGAACATGTTCGTCGTGGGCATACCGCTCAAGATCGGCCTGGGCTTGGTGGTGATGCTCGTGACGATACCCATTTACGTATCCTTCACGAATGTTCTCTTTGACAGGATGTTTGCCGCGACCGAGAAGATGTTCGCGGCGCTTGCGGCGACATGAGCGAGCAGCGGTCGGGAGAAAAAACAGAAAAAGCAACACCGCGAAAGCGAAGGCAGGCCAGGGAAAACGCCCAGGTATTAAAGAGCACGGAGCTTGTGTCCGCGGCCTCCATGCTGGTGCTCTTCGCCGTGCTCTCCGGCTTCGGCGGGCAGATGGTGGATGGGCTGAAGGGGATTTTCGTGCAGTATCTGGGCATCGCCGAGGCGCTGCCGGACGTGCTCACCATCGCCTATGTGCGCTCCACGATGCTTGGCACCATGCTTCGCATGCTCGTCGTGCTGCTGCCCGTTTTTGCCGCGGCCATGCTTTGCGGGCTCGTGTTCAACTATGTGCAGGTGGGGTTCCTGTTTACCTCGAAAGGGCTTACGCCCAAGCTCGACCGGATCAACATGATCTCCGGCTTCAAGCGCATTTTCTCGAAGCAGGCGATGGCGCAGCTTGTAAAGGCGCTCATCAAGATTGCGGTGCTGGGCATCGTCGCGTACAGCTCATACAAGAAGCACATGAGCGAGCTGCCCAACACCATGGGTTTGAGCGTGCCGGACGCGGCGCTGTATATGTCCCAGATGATCTTCTCCGTGGCGCGCAACATCTCCCTCGTGCTTTTGATACTCGGGCCCGCGGACCTGTTTTACGAGTGGCGCAAGCGCGAAAAGGAGCTGATGATGACCAAGCAGGAGCTGCGCGACGAGTACAAGCTCACCGAGGGCGATCCCCAGATTAAGGGGCGCATCCGCAGGAAGCAGCGCGAGATGAGCAGCCACCGCATGATGCAGGCGGTGGCCACGGCGGACGTGGTCGTCACAAACCCCACGCATTACGCCGTCGCCCTCAAGTATGACGAGGCGAAGAACAAGGCCCCTGTGGTGGTCGCCAAGGGCAGGGATTATCTGGCGAGAAAAATAAAGGAAAAGGCGCAGCAAGAGAAAATAACCATTATGGAGAACGTCACGCTCGCAAGGGCGCTCTACGCTGCCTGCGATATAGACGACGAGGTTCCCGAGGCGCTCTATCAGGCCGTGGCCGAGATACTGGCCTATGTGTACAAGCTCAAGAACAAGCAAGGAGGTGGTAGGGAGTGAAGAGAGGCGACGTGCTGGTTGCCGTACTGGTGCTGGCGATCATCATGCTCATCATCATACCGCTTTCTCCCCTTATGATGGATATCCTGCTCATCGTGAGCATATCCATATCGCTGCTGATTCTGCTCATCGCGCTCTACATGAAGGAGACGCTTGAGTTTTCCACCTATCCCACGCTGCTTCTTCTCGTCACGCTCTTTCGCCTTGCGCTCAACATCTCCTCCACGAGGCTGATTTTGAGCAACGGCGGCAACGCGGGGGCGGTCATCACCACTTTCGGCAACTTCGTGGTGGGCAACAACATCGTAGTTGGCCTTGTGATCTTCTTCATCATCGTCCTCATCCAGTTCATCGTCATCACAAAGGGCGCGGAGCGCGTATCCGAAGTGGCCGCGCGCTTCACCCTCGACGCCATGCCGGGCAAGCAGATGGCCATCGACGCCGACCTCAACGCGGGCGTCATCGATGAGAACACCGCGCGCAAGCGCCGCTCGGACATCCAGCGCGAGGCGGATTTTTACGGGGCCATGGACGGCGCGTCCAAGTTCGTCAAGGGCGACGCGATACTGGGCATCATCGTCACCTTCATCAACATCATCGGCGGCATCGTCATCGGCATGCTGGGCGTGGGCGGCTCCACCATGACCTTCGAGAAGGTGCTGCAGGTCTATACGCTCGCAACCGTGGGCGACGGGCTGTGCAGCCAGATCCCCGCGCTCATGGTTTCCACCGCGACGGGCATCATCGTGACGCGCTCGGGTAACGACCAGACCTTTGCCGAAAGTCTGAGCGCGCAGCTCTTTGGAAAGCCCACGGTCGCCTTCGTATTGAGCGGCATGCTCGTCGTGCTCGCGCTCATACCGGGACTTCCCACCATACCGATGCTGCTCATCGCCATCGCCGTGGCCGCGGGCGCGTATGCGAAGATTCAGGACAGGAAGCGGAAGGAGAAAAAGCTTCAGGAAAGCTCGCTGGAGCAGTCCGCCCTGGAGCGCAGGAAGCCCGAGAGCGTTACGGAGCTTTTGAACGTGGACCTCATCGAGATGGAGTTCGGCTACGGCCTATTGTCTCTCGTGGACACGGCACAGGGCGGCGATCTGTTGGATCGCGTGGTGATGATACGAAGGCAGTGCGCCATGGACATCGGCATCGTGGTGCCCGTGGTGCATCTGAGGGACAATATCCAGCTCGACAACAACGCGTACTCCATCAAGATACGCGGTCAGGAAGTCGCCAGCGGCGAGGTCATGCCGGACAGGTTCATGGCATTGAAGCCCGCCGAGGCCGAGGAGGAGATAGAGGGCATCGCCACCACTGAGCCGACCTTCGGCCTGCCTGCGCTGTGGATTGCGGAAAATACGCGGGACAGGGCGGAGATGCTGGGGTACACCACCATCGACGCGCCCAGCGTCATCGCCACGCACCTGATGGAAACCATCAAGCGCCACGCGAGCGAGCTTCTCACGCGCCAGCAGGTGCAAACGCTGCTCGAGCACCTCAAGGAGCAGGAAAGCGCGCTCGTGGACGAGGTCGTGCCGCGCCAGATCACCGTGGGCGAAATCCAGAGGATACTCGCGGCGCTTTTGGACGAGGGCATGTCCATACGCGACATGGTGACGATATTAGAAGTCATCAGCGACCATATCAACGTCACGCGCGACCCCGAGCAGCTCGCCGAATATGTGCGACAGGGGATGAAGCGCGCCATCACGCGCACCTACGCCAGGGACGGCGCGCTGCATGTGATTACCCTTGACCCCGCGCTCGAACAGATGATGAACGAGAGCATCAAGCAGACCAATCAGGGGCAGTTCATGACGCTGGAGCCCGGCCAGATACAAAAAATACTCCAGGCGCTCAAGAAAGCGGCCGAGCGCGCGGTGAATCTGGGTCTCACGCCCGTCGTGCTGACCTCGCCCAATGTGCGGCGGCATTTCAGGCGCATCACGGCCCAGTTCAACCGGGATATCGTCGTGCTTTCCTTCAGCGAGGTGGAACATGGCGTCCAAATCTATTCGGACGGGGTGATTAAGGCGCAATGAATGTGAAACGATATATCGCCAAAAGCATGCCCGAAGCGATGGAGGCCATACGCAGGGATCTGGGGCGGGACGCCATCATACTCAGCCAGAGGACGTTTCGCAAAAAAGGCCTCATCGGCCTGCTGCAAAAGCGTCAGGTGGAGGTGATGGTGGCCTACGGCGCGCCCGAGCCGGAGCCTGCCGCGAAGCCGGCACGCTCCGCGGCCACGGCTGAGGAAACCGCCCCGGCCGCCGCGGCGAAGCCCGCCGCGCCCGCGCCGCAGGAGGAAAAGGTCACGCAGGAAGAGATCGCCCGCATGGCCAAGCAGCTTGCGGACATCAAGGAGATGGTCAGGTCCGCCGCCCAGCAGGAGGACAGGCTGGGCGCGCCCTCCGCGGAAGAGAAGATCGCCGACCCGCTCATGGAAAAGGTGATACAGGCGCTCACGCAGCACGATGTGGATGAATCGATTGCCGCCCTTTTCGCGCAGCGCGCGTGGAAGGAGGCGGAGCACACCTACGAGAATCCGCAGCATGTGCTGCGCAGGCTCATCGCCCAGCGCATCGGCATGCAGGAGACGGTGGAGTTCGCCAAGGACAAGCGCCACATCATACTCCTCGCAGGGCCCACGGGCAACGGCAAAACGACCACGCTGGTTAAAATCGCAGGGCTTTGCCTGTGCCGCCCGGGCGTCAAGGTGGGCCTCATCAACACGGATACCTATCGCATCGGCGCGTACGATCAGATACGCATCTATTCCGACATTCTGGAAATTCCCCTCAACACCGTCAACACGGTTGAGGAATTAAAGCGCGCGCTCGCGGAGCAGGCGGACAGGGACATCATACTCATCGACACGGCGGGCAAAAACTCCTGGGACACGGTCTATCAGGACAGCCTCAAGATGATGATAGAGGCCGCACAGCCCGACGAAATCCTGCTCGTCATCAGCATCAACACCAGCCGCAGGGCCGTGCGCGAGATATTGGCAAACTACTCCTTCATCGGCAATTGCAAGCTCATCATCACCAAGCTGGACGAGGTGAGGGCTTGGGGGAATATACTCAACATCATGATCGCCTCCGGCCGCCCGCTCTCCTACGTGACCACGGGGCAGAGCGTGCCCGACGATATCGAAAAGCCGGACGTGGAGAAAATCCTCGCGAGAATACTGCCGGAGAAAATAAGGCTATGAGCGACCAGGCGAGCAAATTGCGCGAAATGATGCAGATAAAGAAAAACGAAGACCTGCGCTTTCTCACCGTCACCGGGGGGAACAGCCCCGTGGGCAAAACCAGCATGGCGTTCAATCTGGCGGTGGTTTTGCAGGGCATGGGCAAGCGGACCATGCTCGTGCGCGTGGACGCGAGGCCGCGGACGGAAATTGCCGCCTGCCGCGAAACGCTCGTCTACCTGCTTGAACACGACATTATGCTCAAGGGCAAACAGAGCATGGATAGGGAGGGCGTCGCCCACATGCTCGGCGGCAGCCTCAGCGCGCTGCTGGAGATGGATTCCAAGCTCACATGCAGCGGCTTTGCACAGTTGAGCGAGCTTGCGGACGTGGTGATCTTCGAGGTGGAGCCCGGCAACGCGGAGCTTACGGCGCAGATGATAGGCGCCACGGGGCAGGCCGTGCTCGTGGTGAGCCCGCAGCAGACGCCGCTTATCGACTGCTACAGCATCGTCAAGTCAATGGATGAGCTGCGCATATCCAATGTGGACATCGCGCTTTTGCTCAACAAGGCGCCCGAAAGGGAGGCCGCGCGGCAGATACTGGAAAATTACGCCGGCACGCTCAACAGCAAAACGGGCATGGATGTCACATGGCTCGGCTGGGTTCCGCTCGATAGCTGCGTGGTGAAAGCGGACGAGATGCGCGCGCCCTTCGTGACGGCGTATCCGCAGTCCGCGGCGGCGCGCGCGATGATGGCGGTGGCGCACAGCTATATGAACATGCCGCAGCGAAGCTGCAGGCTGTTCGAGCAGGCGGAGCTGTTCAATTGAGCAAGGGCCGCCGTGAAAAGGCGGCGCGATTTGCGGCGGATCTGCGCGCGGCGTCATGAAAACGCGGCGCTCCGGCTTGGAAAGGCGGGTGTATCATGAGTAAACCGGATACGGATGTTCAGGTGCTCTGGAAGGAGTACGCGCTCGACCCCGGCCCTGAAACGAAGAACAAGCTCGTGCTGCATTACCTTTATCTGGTAAAGAGCATCGTGTACAGGCTCATGCCCACCTACCGGGGCTACAGCGACTATGACGATCTGGTCAGCTGCGGCGTCGTGGGCCTTATGGACGCCATCGGCAAGTTCGACGCATCCCGCAAGGTGAAATTCGAAAGCTACGCCGCGCTTCGCATACGCGGCGAAATCATCGACTATATCCGCAAGCAGGACTGGGCGCCCTACAGTTTAAGAAAAAAGGTCAAGGCGGTCACGGGCGCGTACGGAGAGCTTGAAATGGAGATGGGGCGCGCGCCCTCGGACGCGGAGGTGGCGGGGCGCCTTTCCATGGAGGAAAAGGAAGTGCAGGACGTCATCAGCATCTCCTACGCGTTCAACCTGGTCTATTTCGAAGAAATGATCAACCAGACGCAGACGCTCGGGGACACCGTGCTCGACGGGGACAGCCCCCTCGAGGAAAAGGTTGAGGATCAGGAGATGGAGCGCCTTCTGGGCGCGTATATCGACACGCTGCCTGAGAAGGAGCGCCTCGTGATCACGCTTTATTACTACGAGGAGCTCAAGCTCAAGGACATCGCGCGGCTGATGGATATGAGCGAATCGCGCATTTCCCAAATCCATTCCAAGGCCATCATAAAACTCAGGGCGAAAATGCAGTCCGTCATCAACGGTTAAACTTTTCCGGGGCATATAAAACCGCGCCGTCATTTTATGGAAATTCGCGAAAATATTGAAGATTTGCCTTAACAATCACGATACATAGAATTGAGGGAAATAAGCGGGATCAGACCGCTTTTCCACAAGGGCAAATTAAGGAGGCGCAGCATGAACCGAGGCTTGTATATCGCCGCGACCGGCATGCTTACCCAGCGCAAGAAAATGAACGTGCTGGTCAACAACATCGCCAATGCCGACACGTACGGATATAAGAGCGACAAGCTGCTCACGCGCTCCTTTGAAGAGACGCTCCTGGAGCGCAGGGACGCGCTCGACGCCGCGGGCGCGGATACGCAAATCGGCCTCTTAGGCTCCGGCGTCCACATCGACGAGGTCGTCACCACATATCTGCAGGGCTCGTTGGATCAGACGGAACTTGCCACCGACCTTGCGATTACGGGCGAGGGCTTCTTCGCGGTGCAGACGCCCAACGGCATCCGCTATACGCGCAACGGCAACTTCACCATCAGCAACGGCAATCTCGTCACCGCGGAAGGATACACGGTGCTGGGCACCGGCGGCGGCGCGATCAACGTGCAAAACGGCAATTTTACCGTTGCCTCCAACGGGGAGATCACCGTGGACGGCGCGGCGGCAGGCCAGCTCCAGATCGTCCGCTTTGCAAACACGGACGCGCTCACCAAGGAAGGCAACTGCTACTTCGTCAACACGGGCGCGGCGCCCGCGGCGGATGAAGAGAGCACGGTTGTGCAGGGATATCTGGAAGTGTCTGACGTGAACCTCGCGGATACGATGGTGGAGGTCATAAAGGTCACCCGGCTCTATGACACCAACCAGCGCATCCTGACGGCCATCGACGAAACGCTCCAGAAGGCCTGCAACGAAATCGGCAGAGTTTGATGTTTGAAATAAGGAGTTCCCTCTTATGATGCAAGGGCTTTCCACAATTAAATCGGGACTGATCGGCCAGCAGCTTCGCATCGATACGATTGCGAACAACATGGCCAATATCAATACGGTGGGCTTTCGGGCCACTAGCGTGCGTTTTGCGGACACGCTCTACACCACCATGCAGCGCCCCGTGCAGCCGCAAAACGGGCTCGACCTCCAACTGGGCACGGGCGTGCTCGTCGCCTCCACGACGGGCTCCTTCATTCAGGGTCCGCTCATGACCACCGGCAACGCGCTGGACCTCTCCCTCGACGGGGACGGCTTTTTCACCGTGGAAAACAACGGCGAGACCCAGTATACACGAAACGGCGCGTTCGGTATTTCCGTAGAAAACGGCGCGCAGTATCTGGTGACGGAGCAAGGCTATTATGTGCTCAACGCCAACGGCGCCCGCATCACGATTCCCCAGCCCAACAGCGGGAATCTGGGCGTGGCGGCGGACGGCAGCCTCTCCTTTGACAATGCGGCGCCCTTCGCGACGCTTGGCATCGCCTCCTTCCCCAACAACGAGGGGCTGGAGCCCCGCGGCGGCGGCTGCTTTGCCGTGACCCAGGCTTCGGGCGAGGCGGATAAATCGCAGGCCGTCGTGCGCCAGGGCGCGCTGGAAAGCTCCAACGTGAACCTTGTGCAGGAAATGACGCAGCTGATTCGCGCGCAGAAGTGCTACGCGCTCGCGGCCAGGGTCGTCAGCACGCTCGATGAGATGCAGGCTACGGCCAACGATATGAGAAGATAAGGCGGACGCGCCATGAAGATTAAGCAGTGCACGCAATGCAGGAACATCTTCCAGGCCTACGGGAACGAATCGGTCTGCCCGTCGTGCATGGAGAAAATGGACCAATATTTCGTGAAGGTGCGGGATTATCTCTACGAGCATCCCAACGCCGGCATCGTGGAGATCGTTGAAAAGACGGAGGTCGAGGAAAAGCATATACTCTCCTTCCTCAGGGAGGAAAGGCTTTCCCTCAAGGAGCCCACGGGCGCGCTCGTGTGCGCGAACTGCGGGGAGCCCATCAGGAAGGGGAAGTACTGCGAAAAGTGCCTGATCAGCATCAAGAAAGAGATCGACAGGGTCATCCCCGACGCGGCGGGCGAAAAGCGGGACTCCCTCAACAACAAGGACAAGATGCACCTTCGCATGGGCGAATGGGTAAGACGCTACGATTGAGCGGGCACAACGACAGGAAGAATGAGGTGATTTTATGAAAATCAATTCGATTTATCCGCAGAGCGCGATCGACGCCTACACCAGGACGCAGAACAAAACCGCGCCGGTGACGGAGAAAAAGCAGGCGGTCGATAAGGTTGAGCTCAATACGGACGCGAAGATATTCTCCTCCTGCCTGAGGGCCGCGAAGGAGAGCATCAACGCCGACGCGCTTTCAAAGGAGCAGCGCGTGGAGGAGATCGCCAAGGCGCTCAAGGAAAACACGTATTCGGTCTCCGGGCGGGATGTCGCCAGGAAGCTCCTGGGCAAAGGCCTTAATTAAGGGTAAGGGCGCGAGGTTTTTATGGCAGGCGCGGCAGCACAACTCATAGCATGTTTGCAGCAGGAACGGGATGCTTACCAGCAGCTCCTGACGCTGTCCGCACAAAAGGAACCCGTCCTCGTCAAGGGGGACGTCGCCTCTCTGGAAGAGCTCACGCGCAAGGAGCTCGACGTGCTGGAATCCCTTCGCGCGATGGAAAAGTGCAGGGCGAAGGAGGCGGACGCGCTCGCGCAACACTATGGGATCGCCGAGCAGCCGGTGAAGCTGCGCGCGCTCGCGGACGCGGCGCCGCTGGAAGACCGCCTGAAAATGCAGCTGATATCGCGCCAGCTTGAGCAAGTGCTTGACGAGCTGGCCGATTTGAATAAGAAGAACAAAAAGCTCATCGACATACAGCTTCGCTACTCCAACAGCTTCATCGATGCGCTCACGGGGGAGGGCGCCGCCGCCACCACCTATAACGGAAGCGGCAACGTGCGGCCCAAGCAGAACAACCGGATCGGCCTCATCAACCAGAAAGCGTAGGGACGGATATGAGCAGCAGCTTGTTTTACGGATTGGAAATAGCCCGGCGGGGCATTTACGCAAGCCAGACCGCGTTCAACGTGATCGGCCACAACGTGTCCAACGCCGATACGAAGGGCTATACCCGCCAGAGGGTGCTCACGGAGTCCATAGTCCCCTCCAACTCTGCCACGCGGTTTCTGCCCGTTGCGGGCGACAACGTCGGCGGCGGCGTGAACGTGGTGCGCATCGACCAGATGCGCGACGCGTTCCTCGATCGCGAGTTCCGCCGCGAGAACGCGGACATGGGCAAGTGGGAAATGCTCACCGAGCAGATGGGCTATATCGAATCCATCCTGAACGAGACGGGGGACAGCGGCGTTTCCGCCATACTCACCGAGTTTTTTAAATCCCTGAGCAAGCTCTCGCAGAACCCCACCAGCGGCGAGCAGCGCACCGTCGTGCAGCAGAACGCCATCAACCTGACGGAGGCGTTCAACCATTACGCCAACCAGCTCACGCAGTCGCAGAGCACGTATAACGACAATGTGAAGGCCACGGTGGACGGCGTCAACAGCATCCTGGAGAACATCGCGACTTTCAACAGGCAGATCTTCACCTACGAGCTGAGCGGAAACGCGGCCAACGACCTTCGGGATAAGCGCAACCTGCTGCTGGACGAGCTTTCCTCCATCATTGAAATCGAGTATCATGAGGACGCGAGCGGGCGTCTGATCATCACCTCTCAGGGCGACGAGCTCGTCAACCACACCACCGCCAACACGCTGGAAACCACGGTGAACGCGACGACCGGGTTTTATGACATCTCCTACGAGGCTTCCGGAGATCCCTTCGTATTCGCAAGCGGCGAGCTTTCGGCTTATGTCCGCCTGAGGGACGGCGCCACCGCGGAAGATATGGGCATTCCGTTCATACTCAACAACTTAGACACATTGGCGCGCAGCCTCGCGCGTGAGTTCAACGCCATTAATTCGATTGGCTATACGATGCCGGACGGGTCGAATCCCTCCGTGACGGGCGTCAACTTCTTCGACGTGCCCGCAGGCGGGTATGGTGACATCACGGCCGCGAATTTCGCGCTTTCCGCCGAGCTTTTGGCAAGCGTCAACAATATCGCCTGCTCCAGCGTGGAAATTGATCCCACCAGCACAGACACCAGCTCGCAGACCGGCAATAACACAAGGGTGCTTGAAATGCTCGCGCTTCTCGACAGCAAGAGCCTGACCGACGTAGGCAGCTTTGAGGGTTTTCTCAACAGCATGATCGGCCGCGTGGCGATCGAGAGCGCAAATTGCGAGACGCGCTACGAAGGCCAGCTTTCCGTGGCGCAAAACCTTGAAACGCGCAGGCAGTCCATCTCCAGCGTTTCTATCGACGAAGAGATGATCAACATGATCAAGACCCAGCACGCGTATGCCGCGGCCTCCAGGGTAATCACCGCCGTGGACGACGCGCTCGATGTGCTGATCAACAAAACCGGCATCGTCGGCCGCGGATAAAACGGGGTCGGCGAAGGGGGAGGTAAGAACATATGCGCATCACCAATTCCATGATTTCCAGGAGCATGCTCATGGACCTGAACAACAATTTGCTCAGGCTCTCCGACATCGAGCGGCAGGTCACCACCGGCAAGCGCATCGCGAAGCTGTCGGACGACCCCATCGGCTCCATCACGAGCATACAGCTCAGATCCAAGCTCAACCGCATCAGCCAGTATCAGGAAAACGTGCAATCCGCGCAGGAGTACCTCCAGCAGGTTGAGACCAACACCAACGAGATGAACTCCATCATCGTCTCCGCATACGAGTCGGCGATCAACCTTGCGAGCGATTATAATGAGAGCGACCGTGCGGCGGTTGCCGAAAAGATCGGCCAGTACCGGGATCATATCCTCGAGCTTGGCAACGCCAGCTTCCTGGACACCTACATGTTCGGCGGGTATAACACTACGACGAGGCCGTTTTCTCTGGACGCGAGCGGGAAAATACTCTATAATGGAGTTGACATGAGCAATGCGGCCGATCCCGATTTACTTGCGGAGGGCGGGGATACGCTCAAGTATGAGATCGGGATGGGGATGCGGGTCGAGGTTGGCTTCACGGGCGTCGACTTCATGGGCACGGGCGAGGACAATGTGTACAACCTGCTCAACGACCTGTACAACGCGCTCAAGGGAGATTCCTCGGCCGAGGAAATTTCCGCTTATGCCGGAAAGCTTTTAGACGCGCAGGATCGCGTTTTAGCCAATCTGGCCGAAATCGGCGGAAGAACCAACAGGCTCGACTTGATGGAGGCCCGCTACGAGCAGGACACCCTCAACTTTAAAGAAATGCAGTCCAACAACGACGACATCGACATAACCGAGGCAATCGTCAACTTCTATGCGGCAAGAACCGTTTACTCCTACGCGCTGCAGGTCGGCGCGCAGACGATGGATACCTCGCTGATCAACTTCCTTAAGTAAGGGCTCGCCGGAGCGCATCCGGGCGTTTTGAACAATATTTGGATGACGATGGAGAGGTAGCACGTGTTAGTTGAAACCGATCGCTTTGGCGTATTTGAAATGGATGAGAGCAAAAAGCTGGAATTCCCCTCGGGTATTCCGGGCTTTGATGATTTGCATGAGTTCGTCATCATCAGAAACGAATCTACTTTTCCCATCTACTGGCTGCAGTCGCTGGAGAGCAAGTACATCGCCCTTCCGGTCATTATGCTTTTTGGCCTGATCGAGGATTACACCGTTCAGCTGCGCGACGACGAGCTCAAGGAATTGTGCGTGGAATCGCAGGACGACCTGCTGGTGATGAACGTTGTCGTCATCCAGGAGGACATCACCAAGATGACGGCGAATCTCGCCGCGCCCATCATCATCAACGCCCGCGCCGGTTTGGGCAGGCAGGTGATCATTGACGTGCGGGAGCTGCCCATACGTTTTCCGATTTACGAGGCGGTCATGAATGCGGTCAAAGGAGGGGTTGCCGATGCTGGTGCTGTCACGGAAGGCCGGTGAATCCATACTGATTGGCGACGACGTAACCATCGACATTGTTTCCGTCGATGGCGATCGCGTATATGTGGGCATCAACGCGCCCAAGAGCATACGCGTTTTCCGCAAGGAGCTGCTCCGCCAGACCATAGAGATCAACAAGTCGGCGATTTATGCGCCATCCATTTCTTTTGATAACGCAAGGACGGAATAAAAACCAAATATAAAACGATAAAACGCAGCGGCCCGCCCCTTTCGGGGCGGGCCGCTTACTCTATAACATCAGGCGCAACTCCCTGATATTCGCTCCGGTGTCGCTTTGCCTGTGCGCGTCGGAGGCGGTGAGGATACGCACGCGATCTTCCTTGAAAACCCGCAGCAGCGCCGGATTCAAGCCCAGTTCAAGATTCGGGTCGTAATTCAGCCGCAAGCCCCCGCTGTTTTCGGCGTACATATTGTTCCTGTTGAGGGCGTGGGCCAGACGGTTATAGCCGTCCGATAAATCGCATGAGGGATGATGGCCGAAACATTTGATGCTGTCGGGATGCGCAAGCCCGCCGAACAATCCGCTGTCGCACAGCTCCGTCATGATCCGATAATAGCGCTTGTAAACGGCGTTAACGTCGACGGTATCCCAAATGCTCTTTTGCTTTGCATGGTCAAAACCCCAACCGTCTATCCAATGCACCGAGCCGGTCAAAAAATCAAATTCATACTGTTTAAGGGTATCCGCGAGCAGACCGGATGTTTCGGGTATATAGCACACCTCCAACCCGAATTTGACCCTGACCGGATAAGGGGCGCCCTTTATGCTCTCGATAAACCGGAGGTAACTCTCAACGGAGCCGTTCATCTTGCGCGCGATCCATGCACGCTGGAAGTCGTTGTATTCCTTAACGGGCGCATAGACGCTTTCGAATTCATGGAATTGATGCGTATGCTCCAATAGATAGATTTCATCCAGCCCCGCTTTCTGCGCGGCCGATATGAAGCCTTCAAAGAATTCAACGGTATATCCTCCGCCCTGTCCATGCAAGAAGTGAACATGAACGTCGCGAAGCGGTTCGGCTGTTCCACACATTCGCCATGACCTCCCAAACTGCCGTATATTCTGGTTATAAAAATAGCACAGAAAGAAACGGGCATCAAGCTGTGCCCGCCGGAAGAAGCCCCGTATTGGATAAGCGCATTCGCTTCGTCCTTCCGACGACCGCCCGCAATAACGGCCGCAGACATATGTAAAGGGTTGGCTGCATACGCAACCAACCCTTGCATAGCCCTCAGCTTGTATCGTAGAAACTGTTTTGGGCTTGGACCAACGGCTGAGAGCTTTGCGCTTCTTGGAGCTCGAGCTCTGCTACTCCATGCGACGATGGAGCGCCAACGTTGGCTTGACTTATTGGAGCAACTGGAGCACAGCCTGCGGCGCGGCATTCGCCTGCGCAAGCATGGCGGTGGACGCCTGGACCAGAATGTTGTTCTTGGTGAAGGCGGTCATTTCCTTGGCCATATCGAGGTCGCGGATGCGGCTTTCGGCGGCCTGCAGGTTCTCAGCGGAAGTATCGAGATTGTTGATCTTGTGCTGGAGACGGTTCTGCATGGCGCCGAGGGAAGCGCGCTGGCTGGAAACGGTGTTGATGGCCGCACGTGTGAGCGTGATGGCCCTGCCCGCGTCGGCCTGCAGCGAGATGCTCGCATCGGTGAGGCCGAGGCTCGCGGAATCCATCTTGCCGATGGCGATGGAGAGCTGGTCTTCCGCGCCGGCGCCAACCTGGATCTTCACGGAGCCGTCGGTAAACGTGCCGGTTGCGGCCGTAACGACGGTCTTGCCGTCGAGCGCGGAGAGGAAGTCCTGCTTGGCCAGGACGGGGGTGGCGGGGAAGGTCTCACCGGGAACCTGAGCCGCCGAGATGGAGTAGGTGCCGAGGCCGGCCGCGCCCAGGTTGAGCGTGAAGGACGTGCCGTTGGCGATGTCGCCCTGAAGAGCATCGTCAATCGCGATGACCGTGTTGGTGGTGTTGCCGGTGAGGCTGTCCACGAAGGAAACCTGCAGGTGGGTGGCCGCAGCAACGGCGACGCCGTCGTCGAAACCGGTCGACGCGTCATAGGCGCCGAAGTCGATGGTGAAGGTACCCACGTTGCCGGCGGTCATGCCGGTGTTGCCGAACACGGAGTAGACGGCCGCAGGGGTCGTCGCAATGGAAATGCTGGAGCCGACCTTGAGGGTTGAAGCGGCATCCACCGCCAGCTTGGATTTGCCGAAGCTGCCGTCGAGCAACTTCATGTTGTTGAAGTTGGTCTGGGTGGAAATGTCGTTGATTTCCTGCTTCAGAGCCTCGAATTCGGCGCTGATGGCCTCGCGGTCAACTTCCTCGTTCGTGCCGGTGGCGGACTGGGTGGCCAGCTCGCTCATGCGCTGGAGCATGGAGTGCACTTCCTGAAGCGCGCCTTCAGCCGTCTGCACAAGGGAGATGGCGTCCTGGCTGTTCTTCGAGGCCATTTCGAGGCCGCGAATCTGAGCGCGCATCTTCTCGGAAATCGCAAGGCCCGCGGCGTCGTCACCGGCGCGGTTGATGCGGAAACCGGAAGACAGCTTTTCGGTCGAGCTTGCAACATTGTTGTTGTTGACAGCCAATTGACGGTTGGCGTTCAACGCCATGATGTTGTTGTTAATACGCATTTTGAATTTCCTCCATGAATTTTTAAATTTGGCATCCTTGCCTTGTGGTATGGCCCCCGCCCGCCAAGGCGCCTTTGGGTGCGGCAGCCGTCCACATACTTATGTATCGTTACATTCCGCGGGAACTTTACGGCGCGAAAAATAATAAATGCAAAAAATATCGCGCATGGTCGATTGCCGCCGAATCCGCAAGCGCCGCCGTCAGGGCGAAAATATTATGTTAATTTATAATGAAGTTTCTGCGGCATGTAATGTTAAATGTAATGCCGACGCGGAAACGGTAACAATGTAACACCGTGTGGAGCAAAGTAAAAAAAATAAAAAACAGGCATATATGAGGGCGCGCCGACATGCGGATACATACATATGGTGGTGGGCGCAATATTAGGGCGGCCGGGTGTCCGCAGTGTAAATTTTCCCGGCAAAGCGCGGATATTCGGACAATCCGGAGCGCGGATGTGTGAAATACGCTTGATAGTTTAAGACTACATATAGTATAATATGCACAAACATACAGAATCCGGCAAATAGCGCGTCCAAATAACAAACAAGGAGAACAAAGGCTTGGACTTCTTGAAGAATATTTTTGCGAAGCTGAAGAATCTGGGGGGAGAGGCGGGCGGCAAGAACAGGACGCTTTATATTGTGCTTGCCGTTGTGGCCGTCGCCGCGATCATCGTGGCCGCGGTGCTGCTCAACCAGAAGAGCTACGCGGTGCTCTACAGCGGCCTGGGCGCGCAGGAAGCGGGCGAAATGCTCGCCGTACTCGAAGAGATGGGCGTGGACGCCAAGGCGCAGGGTACGGACACCATACTGGTTGAGGCCGGCGCCGCGGACGAGGTACGCATGGATCTCGCGGCGCAGGGCTACCCCTCGGGCGGGCTTGACAGCGACATATTTGCAAACGCCTCCGGCCTCGGCACGACGGACATGGAAAAAAACGTCTACTATCAGTACCAGCTTCAGGAGAATATACGCAAAACCCTGCTCAAGATGAGCAAAATCGAGGAAGCCGTCGTCAACGTCAATATGCAGAAGGAAAGCGTCTTCGTCCTTTCGAATAATCAGCAGCCTGCATCGGCGGGTGTGATGCTCACGCTTGCCAAAGGCGCAAAGCTGAGCAACTCCGAGGTGAAGGCGATCGTCGAGCTTGTCGCCAGCAGCGTATCCGGGCTTAAAACCGAAAATATACGCATCGTGGACTCGGAGATGAACCTGTACACCGTGAACGCAGACGAGGATCAGTACGGCGACACGGACTCGCAGTTGAATCTGCAGCTTGTCGTACAGAAAAACCTCCAGGAGCAGGTCGTCGCGCTCCTGGCGCCGGTCTTCGGGGAAGAAGGGGTGCGCGCGCAGGTGAACGTGCGCCTGAACTTCGATAAGGAAAGTCGTGAATCCATCGAATTCAGCCCGCCCGCGGGAGGCACGGAAGGGCTTGTGACGAGCCTGTCGGAGCTGCGCGAGACCATTGCGGATTACGACGGCACGGATTCGTCCGTGGGCACGGACCCCAACGGGGACACGCCCACGTATCCCGGCGTGACCGATGAGGAAAGCAACGCCGCGTATGAAAAAGTGAGCCGGGACGTCACCATGCAAATCAACCAGACCAAGACGCTTCTCGAGTCGGCGCAGGGCACCATCGAGGAGCTTTCCGTGGCGGTCGTCATCGACAGCGCGGGCCTGACGGCGGACTATACGAAAAGCGTGGAGAATCTGGTTGCCAACGCCATCGGCGTGAGCGCGGATAAAATCTCCGTGGAGCTCCTGCCCTTCCAGGGAAGCGCAAGCGACGGCGCCGATTTCCCGGCGTATAATCCCCAGACCTACGTCGACGCGCAGAGCAAGCTTTGGATGAGCATGGCAATCGTCGCCGGGGCGGTCATACTCACCATGTTCATCATACTCATCGTGCTGCAGGCGAGGAACGCGCGTCTGCGCTCCGGCGCCTATGCCATGCAGGAAGCGGCGGCGGTGGGTGGGATCGATCTCACGGCGGACGAGGATTTGATGCCCGGCAGCAAGACGCCGCAAATTCAATACGATCAAAAGGACAGCACTCTCGCGCAGGTCGAGGAGTATATCGAAAAGGATCCTCAGGCCGTCGCGATGCTCTTGAGAAGCTGGCTGTCCGACGATTAAGGGGCGATGACTATGGCACTTACCAATGTACTGTCGCACAAGGAGAAGGCAGCGATACTGATCATCACGCTTGGGCGCGAGTACGCGGCCAAGCTCTATCGCTACCTTACGGAAGAAGAGGTGGAGCAGCTCACGCTCGCCATCACGAGCATGAACCGCGTGAACTCCGAAACGCAGGAAAAGGTGATGGGCGAGTTCTTCGAAGTGTGCATGGCGCAGAAGTTCATCTCCGAGGGCGGCATCGAGTACGCACGGGATATACTCGACAAAGCCTTTGGGGAAGCCCGCGCTACGGAGCTGATCACGCGCCTGTCCTCCTCGCTTGAGGTGCGCCCGTTCGATTTTATCCGGCGCATGGAGGGCACGCAGATACTCAACTTCGTCCAGAACGAGCATCCGCAGACCATCGCGCTAATCATGAGCTACCTGGACCCCAAGCAATCGGCCTTCGTGATATCCGCGCTGCCGCTTGAGAAGCAGACGAGCGTGCTCGAGCGCATCGCCAACATGGGCTCGTGCGCGCCGGAGTATATCGGCGAGGTGGAACGGGTGCTGGAGCACAAGTTCTCCTCGCTGAGCCTTCGCCACCAAACCAACGTGGGCGGGGTGGACAGCCTTGTGAACATCATCAACAGCGTGGACAGGGGCACGGAGAAGCGCCTGCTCGAATCGCTCGAGCAGACCGACCCCGAGCTTGCCGAGGAAGTGCGCAACCGCATGTTCGTGTTCGAGGACATCGTGCGGCTGAGCAATCAGGCGATACAGCGCGTCATGCGCGAGGTAGACAACCACGATCTCGCGGTCGCGCTCAAGAGTGCGAACGAGGAGGTCACAAAGATCATCTTCAACAACATATCCAAGCGCCTGCAGGAGATGATCAAGGAAGACCTCGAGTTCATGGGCCCCATCCGTGTGCGCGATGTGGAGGAAGCGCAGCAGAGGATCGTCAACACGATCCGCAAGCTCGACGACTCGGGCGAGATCATCATAGCGCGCCAGCAGGAGGATGCGGTGATTGTTTAAAATTAATAAAACCAGCGTTCGATATATGGATCAGAACATGGCCATGCTGGTCGTGCAGGATGTAAGCGCACCGGCGGCGCGTGAAAATAAGGACGCGCAAAACGCCCCGGAGGACCCGATCGAGCGGGCGAAACTGGCCGCGCTCAAGATGGAGAACACCGCGCGCGCGCGCGCGGAGCAGATCGTGCAGGACGCAAATCAAAAGGCGCAGCAGCTCGTGCAGGAAGCCTGGCAGCAGGGCTACGCCGCCGGCAGAGAAGAAGGCATATTAAAAGGAAAACAGTCCGTCTACCGAACGAAGCAGCAGGAAGGCGGCTTTTTAAAAACCGTCATCACCCGGCTCGAGGAATTTGAACAGGGTCTATTTAAGGAAGCGGAAAGCGCCGTTCTCAAGCTTTCCGTCAATATTGCCGAAAAGATAGTAAACAAACACGTCGAATGCAACGATACATTTATAGTAGAAAATATTCGTGCGGCTCTCAAGGGCTTCGACGAGGACAGGAAAGTGGTCGTGCGGATATCCGCCGAGGATTACGAGCTGTACATGACCATGGAGGGAGAGCCGCTCGAGCAGGTTTTCTCGCGCGAATGGCTCACGGTGGTCAGGGACGAGTTCATGAAGCGGGGCGATTGCATCATAGAATGCGAGAACAGCATCGTGGACGTCGGCATGGATTCGCAGCTCAGCGTCATTCGGCGCTCCCTCCTGGGCGAGCGGAACGGCGAGGGCTCCCGATGAAACAGTTTGACCTTGCCGCCTATGAAAAGGTGCTTCGGGCGACCGATCCCTATACCTATGGCGGAAAGATAACAAAGGTCATCGGCCTCACGGTCGAGGCGATGGGGCTCAACGCCAAGCTCGGCGATATCTGCCGCATCTACGCACATGGGCAGAACCGCTGCGTGCTCTCCGAAGTGGTGGGCTTCAAGCAGGACAACGTGCTGCTCATGCCCTTTCACGATCTGGCGGGCATCGGCCATGAGGACTACGTGATCTGCGCCAACCAACCTCTTCTGGTGCCGGTGGGCATGGGGCTGGTGGGCAGGGTGCTCAACGCGTTTGGCGAACCGATGGACGCAAAGGGTTCCGTCGCGGCGGAGGGCTACTATCCCATCGAGAACCAGCCGCCCGATCCGCTCAGCCGCAAGAGGATCAAGGAGCAGCTTCCCCTGGGGATCAAGGCGATCGACTCGCTGCTCTCCGTGGGAAAAGGGCAGAGGCTGGGCATATTCGCGGGCAGCGGCGTGGGCAAAAGCACGCTCCTTGGCATGATTGCCCGCAACGCCAAAGTGGACGTCAATGTGATCATCCTCGTTGGCGAGCGCGGAAGGGAAGTCCGCGAGTTCCTTGAAAAAGACCTTGGCGAGGAAGGGCTGGCGCGCTCCGTGCTGGTCGTGGCAACCTCGGACCTGCCCGCGCTTGTGCGCATCAAGAGCGCGATGGTGGGCATGTCGATCGCGGAGTATTTCCGCGATCAAGGCTTAAACGTGCTTCTCTTGATGGACTCGGTCACGCGCTTTGCCACCGCCCAGAGG
>JAEWMV010000107.1 GCA_023393045.1 Bacillota bacterium
TGGGCTTGCTGCCCCATGCGATGCCCCGGCTTTCCGCCTGTTCCATGAAAGGCGAAAGCTCGGGCAAACGCGCTGTATGCGTGGCGTTCTTCACAACGCCCACACCCTCCCCCGCGTCCGTCGCATCCGGCGCGCCGCCTGAGAGCAGCGCCCTGCCGTTTTCCGAAAGGAGGAAAAGCCCCACCGCGCTCGCGATAAGCAGCACGCTGAAGACAATCTTCCATACCTTGTCGGACACATCCTTTTTTGCGGGTTTTGCGTTCATTGCCATTCCCTTGCGTCGATGAGGGCATCGATATCGCGCGCGGGGTCGTGCCCCGCCTTGGCGAGCGCCTTTTTTAAATAATCGGGTACGGGGGATGCGAAGGTCATTTCCTCTCCCGTACGCGGATGGGCGAGCGTCAGCCGCGCCGCATGGAGCGCCTGTCCGCCTATATTCAAGGGGTCCTTCGCGTTGCCGTAAACCTCATCCCCCGCGACGGGATGCTTGATATAGGCCAAATGGACGCGTATCTGGTGCGTCCTGCCCGTCTCAAGCCGCGCGGCGACGAGCGTGTAACTTCCCATGCGCTCAAGCACGCGCCAGTGCGTGACGGCCTCGCGGCCGCCCTGCACCACGGCCATGCGCTTGCGCTCGGCGGGGTGGCGGCCTATGGGCGCGTCCACCGTGCCGGAATCCTCTTTCAGGTTGCCGTCAACGACGGCAATGTAGAGCCTGCCCGCCTCGTGCGCCTTCATCTGCGCGGAGAGCGCCCTGTGCGAAGCGTCGTTCTTGGCGACGACGATGAGGCCGGAGGTCATTTTATCGATCCGATGCACGATGCCGGGGCGTTTTTCCCCGCCGATGCCCGAAAGGTCCTTTATGGCATAGAGTATGGCGTTGACGAGCGTGCCGCTCTCGTTCCCCGGCGCGGGATGCACCACCATGCCGCGCGCCTTGTCGATGACGGCGATGTCCGCGTCCTCATAGACGATGCTAAGCGGGATATCCTCCGCCTCGATACCGGCGGCGCGCGGCGCGCGCAGGCGTATCTCCACGATGTCGCCGGGCTTGAGCTTCGTGCCCGCGCGGCAGTCCCGCCCGTTGACGCTCACGTCGCCAAGCTCGATCACGCGCTGCATGAAGGAGCGCGTCTCACCCGCGGCCTTGGCCGCGAACACGTCGAGGCGGCAGGCTTCCGTCGCCGTCGCCTGCAGGAGCGCGTCGTCCTCAAGGTATTCCGTGCGGACGCTCAAGCCGTCCGTCATACTTCCTCCCCGGAGCCGTCCTCGCTTTTATCGCTGCCTGCGGGCTTGTCCGCAAAGTACTTCCTGCCCTTGAAAAAGAGCAGGTCGAGTATGAGCGCCGTCGCGCCCACGGTAATGGCCGCGTCCGCTACGTTGAAGACCGCGAAGTTGATGAGCTCAAAATAGAACATGTCCCGCACGTAAGTCAAAAACAGCCTGTCGATGAAATTGCCCAGCGCGCCCGCGATGATGAGCGCGATGGCCGCGCGCATGAGCGCATGCATCTTGCCGCGTTCCTTTATGAGAAACCAGACCATGGCCGCGCACATCGCGACCGTGAGGATCAAAAAGAAAACCCTTTGGTTCTGGAGCATGCCGAACGCCGCGCCCCTGTTCTCCACATAGGTGAGCGAGAAGACGCCCTCAATGAGCGGATAGGTCTTGCCGGGCAGCGTGGGCAGCCACGCGGCGCACATCGCCTTTGAGACCTGGTCAAGCGCAAGCACAAAAATGAAAATCAATATCTCCAGCATGTTTCCCCCAACTTTTTTCCAGTTCATATTAACACAGGGCCTTTTCTTATTCAACCGCGGCGACGTACCAGGACGCGATGTTCCTCAATACGTCCGGCTCGCGCATCTCCGAAATGCCCATGATGTCGGTGTTATAGAGCACGCTGTTGAGCCTGAAGTAGAGCGTGATGAAGGGCAGCTCCTCCACAAAGGCCATCTGCAGCGCGGATGCCGCGGAAAGATATTCGCCCTCCGTCACAGCGGTGTTGACGTTGATGACGAGCTGCTCCAGCGCCGCGTTTGCGTATTTGCCGTAATTGCGCACGCCAGTCCCGTTCAGATAGGGCGAAAGGTTGCAGTCGTAGCCGATGTTGAAGCCCGCGAGCGCGAGGTCGAACTCGCCGTTTGCAAGCTTTTGGAGATACTCGCTCGTATCATCCCCCAGCGTGTAGGCCGCCGTGACGACCTCCACATGCACGCCCAGCGCTTCCAATTGCGTCTTGATCAAGTCCGCGGCTGTCCTGCGCACGCCGTCGGTGGAATCGTTGACGAGCAGCGTGAGCGTCAGCTCGCTGTAATGCGCGCCGTCCTTCTCGAGGAAGCCGTCCTCGTCCACATCCGTCCAGCCCGCCTCGGCGAAGAGGGAGAGCGCAAGCTCTGCGTTGTAGTCGTACACGGCCGATTTGCTCTCATAGAGCCAGGAATCCGGCGGCACGGGTACGTCGCTCGCGCGCGCCCTGTTCATATAGACGTTGGTGATGATGCGGCTCCTGTCTATCGCGTAGGCGAGCGCCTGGCGGATCCGCACGTCCCGCAGGTTCTGGTTTGAGAAATTGAGGAGCATGACCTCCGCGTTCTGGGTCATCATGTCGAGCACGGCGGTGTTCTTGTCGTCCCTGTACCTGCCCACGGTGAGCGAGGAAGTGAACACCATGTCAAGCTGCCCCGCGGCGTAGGAGGCGAGCGAAATTTCGTTGCTCTCGCGCGCGTAGAACTCCACGAAGTCGATGTTGGGGGCCTGCTTCCACCAGTTGTCGTTGCGCTCGAGGCGCACCATTTCATCCGAAACAAAGCTGAATTTATACGGCCCCGTGCCCGCCGGATAATTGCCCGTCGCCGTGGACTGGCTCTCCGTCACAGGGAAGGTGAGCGCGTAGAGGGCGGACACGCCCTGCTGCTTCATGGTGACCACGAGGCTGCCATCCTCCGCCGCCTCCATGCTCGCCACCCTTCGCGTCACATAGGAATAATAGCTCGACGTTGAGAGGTTGACGATGCGGTTATAGCTCTGCACCACGTCCGCCGCGGTGATGGGCGCGCCCGTGTCGTGCCAGCGCGCGGCGGCGCGAAGCTTGATGGTCCACACCGTGCCGGTTTCGTCGCTCGACCAGTTTTCCGCGAGGCCGGGCGTGAGCTGCCCCTTGCCGTCCACGATCAAAAGGCTCTCGAACACGAGCGAGTAGAGAGTGAGCATCTCCTCCGTGTTCACCCTGAGCGGGTCCGTTTTATCCGCGTTGACGGGCATGGAAAGGCGCAGCGTGCCGCCCTTCGCGGGCGGCGCCGTGGGCGTTGGCAGGGGAATGACCGGCGGCAGCGTCACCGTCGGCGAGGCGGTGCTTGTCCCCTTGCCCGTGCAGCCGGAAATGATGATGAACGCCGCGGCGACGAAGGCCGCCGCAGCTCTTTTAATCCAATTCGCCTTCATAGAGCTCCGTATATTTTTTGAGCGCGGCCTTGACGCGCGCCACGTAATTCCTCGTTTCCTCAAAAGGGATGTTCGTCAGCTTGCCGTTTTCGCCATATCTTTCATCATTAAGCCATTTGTCCACGTTGCCCGGCCCCGCGTTATAGGCGGCCAGGGCGAGCTCCGCATCATCGCCGTACTTGTCGAGCAGGTAGGCGAGATACCAGCAGCCGAGCCGTATATTGTGGGGGGCTTCGGTGAGCTTCTCCGTACTGTGGTCGGCAAGCGAAAGCTTTTCGGCGATCCAGTCGCCCGTGTCCGGCATGATCTGCATGAGGCCCACCGCCCCCTTTGGGGACACCGCCGCGGGATTGCCGCTGCTTTCGGCGAAAATGACCGCGGCGACGAGGTACGGGTCGAGCCCAAACTCCCCTGCCGACGCTTTGATTTCCTCCGGGTAAGCAAGCTTATACGTCCTTTTTTCAAGATACCGGTTGGCGAAATATCCGAGTACCCCCACGGCGACGAGCACGAGCGCAAGCATCGGGACGAACCGTTTGAGGTTCAGCCGCCGCGCCTTTTTTTTGCCCGTCCTCACCACTGCCGCCGCCCTCACGCCGCGCCTCCCGACGCGCGGCGATAGAGCGCGTCCACGCGCGAAAGGAAGGCTTCCCGCTCCCCGTCGTTGGGAATCACCTCGTGCGCCGACGGCGCCTTCTCCTCGTCGCTCATCTGCGCCTGCATGCGGCGCAGCGCCTCCTCGCGCGTGCAGCCGTCCCGTGCGACGATGCGCGCGACGCGCACCTCCATGGGCGCCTGCACGAGCCAGACCTCGTCGCACAGGCCCTGCCAGCCGCTTTCAATCAAAAGCGGCACATCCCACACGACGACGGCGCGCGGGTCTTTTGAAAGGATATCCCCGCTCTTTTTCTGCAGGGTCTCGAGCACCAGCGGATGGATGATGGCGTTGAGCGCCTTTCGCTTATCCGCGTCGGCAAAGACGATTTCTGCAAGGGCGCGCCGCTCCAGCGCGCCGTCCGCTGAAAACACTTCTTTTCCAAAGGCCGCCTTGATGGCGGACAGTGCGCGGCCCCGCGGCTTTGTGAGGTCGCGGCTGACGGCGTCCGCGTCGAGCACGCGCGCGCCAAGCGAGGCGAGCCTTTGCGCCGCCGTGGATTTGCCTGAGCCTATGGAGCCTGTGAGCCCAATAATCATCGGAATACTTCCTTATTTGGTGTCATACCAGCTATGCCCGGTCTTCACGTCCGCGCGAAGCGGCACGGCGAGTTCCATCACGCCCTCCATGCAATCCCGGAGCAGTTTTTCCACGCGCTGCGCCTCGTCAAAGGGCGAATCGATAATCAACTCGTCGTGTATCTGCAGGATCAGCTTCGCCTTGAAGCCGCCCTCCCTAAGCGCTTGATGCACGCGCACCATGGCAAGCTTGATGATGTCCGCCGCCGTGCCCTGGATGGGCATGTTCATCGCCACGCGCTCCCCGAAAGAACGCGTGTTGAAATTGGAGGATAAAAGCTCCGGCATTTCGCGCCGCCTGCCCATGAGGGTTTTCGACGCGCCCTCGCGCTTGGCGTCCTCCACGCACTTTTTAAGGAACGCCTGTACTCCGGGGTAGCGCGCGAAGTAGAGCTCGATATACCTTGCGGCCTCCTTGCGCGCAATGCCGAGCTGACGGGAAAGGCCAAAATCGCTGATACCGTACACAATGCCGAAGTTGACTGCCTTGGCCGCACTGCGCTGTTCGTTCGTGACCGCGTCAAACGGCACGCCGAACACCTCCGAGGCCGTGCGCCTGTGGATGTCCGCCCCGTCGAGGAAGGCGCGGATCATGCCCGCGTCATTGCTCATGGCTGCAAGCAGGCGTAGCTCTATCTGGGAATAATCCGCGTCCACCAGCACGCAGCCCTCGCTTGCAATAAAAGCCTTGCGGATGTCCCGCCCGATGTCGGTCCTTACGGGTATGTTCTGCAAATTGGGCTCGGTGCTCGAGATGCGCCCCGTGGCGGTGACGTTCTGGTTGAAACTCGTATGCACGCGTCCCGTGTCGGGGTGAATGAGCGCGATGAGGCCGTCCACGAAGGTGGAGCTCAGCTTGGTAAACGTCCTGTATTCGAGCACGAGCGGCACGATGGGATGCATGTCATAGATGCTCTCAAGCGTTTCCGAATCGGTGGAAAAGCCGGTTTTGGTCTTTTTCATCACGGGCAGCTGCAGCTTTTCAAAGAGCACCGCGCCCAACTGCTTGGTGGAGAGTATATTGAACGCCTCCCCCGCATGGTGATAAATTTCCTGCGCGAGTTCGTCGCTCCTCGCATGGAAGCGCTCGCTTAACCGCTCCAGCTCGGCGCGATCGAGCGCAAAGCCCGCGCGCTCCATATCGTAGAGCACTTCCACGAGGGGCAGCTCCACCTCGTCATAGAGTTTTGACAGCCCCTTTTCCTCCATCTGCGCGCGCATCATGGGATACAGGCGCATGAGGGAGGCCGCGCCCGCATCCTGCGCGCCCAGGCGCTCCCCCGCGAGGTTTTTGAGCGTTGGAGCCGGATGGATGGCGTTTAGGAGATAGTCCGCGATCATCGCGTCGAACGCGACGTTTTTTATTTCCATGCCGTAGCGCGCCGCAGCATGGCGCATGCGCTTGGAATCAAAGAAGATCTTGCCCTTGCTTTCGTCCTCAAAAAGCGGCTTGAAGGCCGCGTAGATGCGCCCCTCGTCGAGGCCCGCGTCGAGCAGCGTCGCTCCCAGCACGCAGTCGGCCTGATTGCCGCACGCGGAACTTACGGTAAACGCCTGGTCGATGTGCACAGCGAACGCGTCGCAGGCGGCGACGTCCTTCACGAGGGCGGCAAGCTTTTCTTCCCCGTCCACCGTCGCGTGGGAAACCTTTTCCTCCGCGGCAGGTTGTGCGGACGCCGCGGCGCTTTTGCCCGGCAGCCTGTCGATCACGCTTCGAAGCTCCAGCTCCCGCATGAGCGGTATGCCGCGCGAAAGGTTCGCGGGATCGAAGCGGCATACGTCGAGGTTCTCCGGCACGGGGGCTTGGGTGTCGATGGTGCCGAGGCGATAGCTCATGCGCGCGCTCTCCGCGCCCGTAATGAGCTTTTCCCTGAGCGCACCCTTCTCCTCCTGCGCATGGGCGAGGGCATTTTCCATGGTGCCGTATTTTTCAAGCAGCTTGAGCGCGGTCTTTTCCCCCACGCCCGGTATGCCGGGGATGTTGTCCGAGCCGTCCCCCATGAGCGCCTTGAGGTCAATCATCTGCGCGGGGGTCAGGCCGTATTGCTCCTTGAGGGCGGCCTCGTCATACTCAATCGTCTCGCTCACGCCCTTTTTGGTCATCAGCACATGCGTATTGCCGCTCACGAGCTGCAGGGCGTCCCTGTCCCCCGTGACGAGCAGCGCCGGAACGTCGTGCGCGTTTGCGATGCGGGCGTACGCGCCGAGTATATCGTCCGCCTCGAAGCGCTCCACCTCGACGACCTTTATTTTCATTTCGGAAAGAAGTTTTTTGATGAGCGGGAACTGCTGGCGCAAATCCTCGGGCGTCTCGCGCCTGCCCGCCTTGTATTGGGCAAACTGCTCATGGCGGAAGGTGGGGCCGTGCATGTCGAAGGCGACGAGCAGGTGGGAAGGCTCCGTCGCGGCAAGGCGCAGCAGCATGCTGACAAAGCCGTAGAGCGCGCCCGTGGGCGTGCCGGATTTGGTCATCATGGAGGGCAGCGCCCAGTACGCCCGGTGCATCAGGCTGTTTCCGTCGATTGCGATGAGCTTTTTCATTGCGCCTCCGTACTTACTTCTATGACCTCGTGCACCATGGGGATGCGCGCGGGCGGCGTTTTGGCGATTTTGACCGCGCCCCGGAGCTTTGCCGCGGCCTCGGAAAGGTGCGTGCTGTCGTTGACATAAAGGGTGGCGAGCGGCTCGTCCCTGTTGATATACTCTCCCCTGCGCCTGTGCATCACAAGCCCCACGGCGGGGTCGATCACATCTTCCTTCTTCGCGCGGCCCGCGCCCAAAAGCTGCGCCGCCACGCCGATGCTCACGGCATCCATATCGGAAACATAGCCCGTGCCCGCGGGGAACACCTCAAGCCTGCGCTTGGTGCGGCAGAGTATGCCCGGCTCGCGTATGCAGGCGGTGTCCCCGCCCATCTCCTTGAGCATAGCCTCGAGCTTAGCAAGCCCCGCGCCGCTTTTGAGCGCGGCGGAAAGCATCCGCCGCGCGTCCGCCTCATCCTTTGCGATGTTGCCGAGTTGGAGCATTTTCGAGGCGAGCAGCATGCACACCTCATAGAGCGGGTCGCTCTCAAGCGTTTTGCCCGAAAGCGTATCGATGGCCTCCTTCACTTCAAGGCCGTTGCCCACCGCCATGCCCAGCGGCTGGTTCATATCCGTAATGAGCGCCACGGTCTTTTTGCCCATGTGCACGCCGATTTCAACCATGGTGCGCGCGAGGCGGCGCGCGTCCTCAAGCGTCTGCATGAACGCGCCGCTGCCCACCTTTACGTCGAGCACGATGGCGTCCGCGCCGGCGGCGATTTTCTTTGACATGATGCTCGATGCGATAAGCGGCACGCTCTCCACCGTGCCCGTGACGTCCCGCAGGGCGTAAATGAGCTTGTCCGCGGGGTCGATATTGCCCGTCTGCCCCATGACGCAAAGGCCGATGGAGTTGACGATTTCTTTAAAGCGCGCTTCGGTGAGGGAAACCGATAATCCCGGCACGGACTCGAGCTTGTCGAGCGTGCCGCCCGTGTGGCCGAGGCCCCGCCCGCTCATCTTGGCGACCGTGCCGCCGCACGCCGCCACAAGGGGCGCGACGACGAGGGTGGTCGTGTCCCCCACGCCGCCCGTGGAGTGCTTGTCGACCTTCACGCCGCGCAGGTCGGAGAGGTCCACCACCTCGCCCGAGTAGGTCATGGCGCGCGTCAATTCGCCCGTTTCAGCGCCGGACATATCCGTAAAGCACACCGCCATGAGCCATGCCGCCATCTGGTAATCCGGCACCTCGCCCCTGACGAAGCCGGTGACGATGAACTCGATTTCCTCCCTTGAAAGCTCACCGCCCGCGCGGGTTTTTACGATAAGGTCGACCATCCTCACGAAAGAAGTCCCTCCTTCTTATTCGTAGCCCAGCTCCCTTAATACGCTTTCCTTGTTGCGCCAGTCGTCCTTGACCTTGACCCAAAGCTGAAGGTTCACGCGCACGCCTAAGAGCCACTCGATATCGCGCCGCGCGGCGCTGCCGATGGCCTTGAGCATGGCGCCCTTTTTGCCGATGATGATGCCCTTGTGCCCCTCGCGCTCGCAATAGATGGTCGCGTACACGTCGGCAAGCGCGCCCTCCGGCCGCGTTTCTATCTTATCCACACCCACGCCGATGCCGTGGGGAACTTCCTCATTCAAAAGCTCCAGCGCCTTTTCGCGGATGATTTCCGCGACGATCACGCGCTCCGGCTGGTCCGTCGCCATATCCTCCGGGAAATACTGCGGCCCTTCGTCAAGATACGCGGCGAGCGCGTCCGTGAGTTTGCCCGCGTTCTCCCCGGTTTTGGCGGAAATGACGATGACGTCCCGGATGAAGCCCTCTTTTTCAAGCCTCGCCCTCGCGGCCTCTACGGCCTCAGGCTTGGCGATATCCGCCTTGTTGATGGCGGCGAGCACCGGTGCTTTCGCGCTTTTCAGCTTTTCAAGCAGCGCCTCGTCCCGCTCGCGTATGCCGCTCGCGGCGTCTGCGACGAAAAGCACGCACTCCACCTCGTCGAGCGAACCGTAGGCGACGTTTAGCATGTATGTGCCCAGCCTGTTCCTTGGCGCGGCGACGCCCGGCGTATCGAGAAAAACCATCTGGAATCCCGGCCGCGTCAACACGCCCATGATGCGGTTGCGCGTGGTCTGCGCGCGGGGGGACACGATGGAAACCTTCTGCCCGACGAGCAGATTCGTCAGCGTGCTCTTGCCCACGTTGGGCGAGCCGATGATGGCAATGAATCCTGATTTGTAGCTCATTTGCGTTTAAGGTCGGAAGGCGTGAAGGCATAAGGCATCAGCTCGCCCAGCGCCGTCACCTTGTATTCCCCCTTGCGGCTGGCGCAGATGACGGGCATTTCCGGGTCGCAAAACTCCACGAATACCTGGCGGCACACGCCGCAGGGCACGGCGGGGTTTTCCCCATCCCAGACGATGGCGACCGCGTCAAACTCGCGCTCTCCCTCGTAGACCGCCTTGAACATGGCGTTGCGCTCGGCGCACACCGTGGGCGAATACGCCGCGTTTTCAATGTTGCAGCCAAGGTAGTACGCGCCCGTGCTTCCCTTCACGCACGCGCCCACGCGAAAGCCCGAATACGGGGCGTAAGCCCGGTCGCGCGCGTCGTTTGCCTGCCTCAACATGTTCTTCACTTCAAAATCGTGTATGCTTCTCATTTTCCAATTCCCATCTTATCAAGTATTTTTTCCTGCAAAGTAAACATCTCTTCACGCTCAGCGTCGTCCATATGGTCATAGCCCAGCAGGTGGAGCGCGCCGTGCACCGCGAGGAAGGAAAGCTCCCTTTTGAGCGAGTGGCCGTATTCCTCGGCCTGCGCCTGCGCCCGCTCGAGCGAAATGGCGATGTCGCCCAGAAAATCGCCTGCCGCCGCTCCCTCCTCCCCCTCGCGGGAAGGGAAGCTGAGCACGTCCGTGGGCGCGTCCACGGCGCGAAAATCGCGGTTCAGGCTCCGGATGCCCGCGTCGTTTGTGACGAGCAGCGCCACGGCGCCCGCCTCGCCCTCGTATTCGAGCGCGGCGGACACGGCAGCCGCGAGCGTTTTTTCGATCTCCTCGGAATAGCCCGCCGTATCAAAGGTAATCTCCGTCATTTTTTAGCCTCGTCCATATCGGGATATTCTATCCGATCGTGCATGATGCCGGAAAACGTGCGCAGGAAGCTCTTTTCAATTTCCGTAAGCTCCGCC
>JAEWMV010000123.1 GCA_023393045.1 Bacillota bacterium
CGCGGATACTCCTTGGGGGTGGGTGCGCGCTTCTTCGCTGCAATCACATGCCGCTCGCCCCAGGGCGCAGAATAGGTCATGAGGCGCGCGTCGAGATGCAAAAACTTCATCGCGCGCGCGGAAGAAGCAAGCTCCTCCTGCGCCTTTGGCCCCTTGTACATGAGCGAGGTTCCGCCTATGCGGATAAAGGGCGAAGTCCATTCCATCAGCGCGCTCGTTCCCGCCACGGCGCGGCTGAGCGCGATGTCGTACTTTTCGCGGTGCGCCGCGTCCCTGCCCGTGTCCTCCGCCCGCGCATGCACGAGCGCGGCTGTGAGATTGAGTTCATCGAGCAGCGTTTTGAGGAAGACGAGCCGCTTGTTGAGCGAGTCGAGCAGCGTCATCTTCAAATCAAGCCGCATGATCAGAAGCGGCACGCCGGGGAAGCCCGCGCCCGTGCCCACGTCGATGCACTTCGCCCCCTTGGGGATAAGCTCCATGGGCAGCAGGCTGTCCGCAAAATGCTTCGCCACGACCTCCTCCGGCTCGGTGATGGCCGTGAGGTTGACCTTTTCATTCCATTCAAGGAGCAGCTCGAGGTAGCGCGCGAATCGCTTCGCCTGCGCCTCGTTTGCTTCCGGTATGTATTTGTGTATCAGTCCTTCAGCATCCATACAGTTATTCACTATTCACCATTCACTATCCGTTGTTCCGTTCCCCGCCGCAGCGGCGTTTCTCTTGATTGTCAATTCTCAATTCTCAATTGTCAATTTCTTCAACTGTATCACCAGCACCGCCACGTCAGCGGGCGACACGCCCGATATGCGCCCTGCGCGGCCGAGGCTTTCGGGTTTCCTTTCGGCAAGCTTCTGGCGCGCCTCGATGCGAAGGCCATCCATGGCCATATAATCGAGATCGGGGGGCAGCGGCGCGTCCTCCAACTCCCGGAAGCGGGCAACGAGCGCGCGCTCCTTTTCGATATAGCCCTCGTAGCGCGCGTCGAGTTCCACGGCAAAGCGCGCGGCGCGCCCGATGTCGGGCAGCGTTTCGGGATAGAGCAGGAGCAGATCGGTGTAGCCGATGTTCTGCCTGCGCAGCAGGTCGAAGAGCTTTACGCCCGTATTCGGCACGGCCTCGCCGCGCGCCTCAAGCAGCTTCCTCAGCGCCTCCCCGGGCGCGGCGTACGCGCCGAGCGCGGCCTTCGCGCGGGAAACCTCCTCGCGCTTTCGCATGAGGATGGAATAGCGTTCATTGGAAACAAGCCCCGTCCTGCGGGAAAGTTCGGTCAGGCGCTCGTCCGCATTGTCCTGCCGGAGCAACAGCCTGTATTCCGCGCGGCTGGTCATCATGCGATACGGTTCGTTGGTGCCCTTGCCCGTGAGGTCGTCGCAAAGGACCCCTATATACGCGTCCGCGCGCGAGAGGATGAGCGGCGGCTCGCCCTTTACGCTGAGTGCTGCGTTGACGCCCGCATAAAGCCCCTGGGCGGCGGCTTCCTCATAGCCCGAGCTGCCGTTGATCTGCCCCGCGAAATACAGCCCTTCAATCTCTTTTGCGCGAAGCGCCGCGTCGAGCGAGAGCGGGTCGAGGCAATCGTACTCAATGGCGTAGCCGTAGCGCGTGATGTGGCAGTTTTCAAGGCCGGGAATGGTTTTGAGCATCTCCCGCTGCACGTCGGCAGGGAGGCTGGTGCTCATGCCCTGCACGTACTTTTCATCCGTAAAGCGTCCTTCCGGCTCGATGAAAAGCTGGTGGCGCTCCTTGTCGGCAAAGCGCGTGATCTTGTCCTCTATGGAGGGGCAGTAGCGCGTGCCCGTGGCGCGAATGAGGCCGGAGTACATGGCGCTCCTGTGTATGTTCGCCTTGATGACGGCGTGGGTCCCTTCGTTGGTGTAAGTAAGATAGCAGGGAACTTGTTGCTTTGTGCGTTCCCCCGTCAGGAAGGAGAAATGCGGCTGCGGCTCGTCCCCGTGCTGCGGCTCCATTTTGGCATAATCGAGCGAGCGCCCCAGCACGCGCGGCGGCGTGCCCGTCTTGAAGCGGCGAAGCGCGAAGCCAAGCTCCGCGAGCGCGCCCGAGAGCCCTTCCGCGCGCATCAGGCCCGAAGGCCCGCTTTCCCACACATGATCGCCGATTAAAACGCGGCTCTTGAGGTACACGCCCGCCGCCACCACCACGGCGCGGCAGGGGACGTACTCCCCCTCGCTTTTCACCCCGCCGGAGAGCCGTATGCCCGCGACGCGGCCGCCTTTTGCGTCGATGCTTGCACACTCGCCCTGAAGGAGGGTCAGACGTTCCTCCGCCTCCAGCGCGCGCTTCATGCGCTCGTGATAGCGGCGCTTGTCCAGCTGCGCGCGAAGGGAGTGCACCGCGGGGCCCTTGCCGGTGTTGAGCATGCGCACCTGAATGTATTCATCATCCGCCGCGCGCCCCATCTCGCCGCCCAGAGCGTCGATCTCGCTCACCAGCTGCCCCTTTGAGGTGCCGCCGATGGAGGGATTGCACGCCATGAGCGCGACGGCGTCAAGGTTCAAGGTGAGGCAGAGCGTGTCAAGCCCCATGCGCGCGCAGGCGAGCGCGGCTTCGCAGCCCGCGTGCCCCGCGCCGAGTATGACAACGTCGTATCCTTTTTGTGCCATCCGCTCCAAATCCTCCGTTTACGCAAGGTCGATTATACCAAAAGCGGAAGCTTCTTGAAAGGGGGTATTTCCCGAAAAAACGATTATTTCCCAAAATGCGCGCTTTATCGCGCGCGCCGCCCGCCATCCGGAAACGAGGCGCGGCTTTCGGCCTGCCCTCCCGCATTTTTACTTTACACATCGGCCATAAATCGATATAATGTTGCGTCGAAGGCCGCGCGAAGCGCCGCCAATTCTAAGACAGGCAGGAAGATGACAATGTGGTTTCCCTTATCGCTTGCCGCTCTTTTATGCTGGAGCGGATCCGATCTTTTTTCCAAAATAGGCTGCACCGACCCCAAGGATAAGTACAGCCACCTCAAGATGGTCGTCGCCGTGGGCGCGGTGATGGGCCTGCACGCGGCGTATGAGATGATATTCGGCGGCGTCACGATGAGTGCGGACGTGTTCCTCGAGTACCTGCCGGTGTCGATGCTCTACATATTGAGCATGACCATCGGCTACCTCGGCCTTCGCTACATCGAGCTTTCCATCTCCTCCCCCATCTGCAACACCTCAGGCGCGGTGGTGGTGGCGCTCTACCTCATCATGGGGGAGACCATAGAAACCCCCCAGCTCATCGCGGTGGGGCTCATCGGCG
>JAEWMV010000167.1 GCA_023393045.1 Bacillota bacterium
GTTGGAGACATCGGCAGGCCAAGTGCCCGCGTCCGCCAGGTCGCTGTCGCCGGTGTAGGCCAGGTTGTAGAGCGACTTCTCATCGACGCCGTTGTACGTGTAAGCGCCCACCACGTCCGCCGCATAGTAGCTGGTGGCAACGTATTGGTTGTTCGCGTTGAGCTCATAGGTCGTCGAGCCAACCTGCGGGAAGCTAAGCGTGGAATCGGTGACGGCGGAGCCGTTCTGCTTCCAGCCGGCGAAGGTGTGGCCGTCCAGATGCTTGCCCGCCTCAAGCGAGGGCTTGCTGTCGGGCCGGTTGGTGACGTCATCGGGCCAGGTCGGGACAAGCGTCGCGCCTGTGGCGCTTTTATACGTGCCTTCGATCGAGTAGCTGAGCGAATAATACTTGTTCTCGATGACGGTATTCGCGCTGAAGGAACCCTGCACCGTCGCGGTATAGGTATAGATGTCGATGATCGCGTTGGTGCTGGGGTTATAGTCCGTCGTATGGACGGGGGTGCCCCAGTTGAGCGTGCTCCAGCCGCTGAAGGTATGGCCGTTCATCGTGGGGAGCGTGCCGCCCACCGTGGGCGCGGTTTCCGCAACGTTGAGCTGGTCGCCCGGCACGTTGGCGGGGGTCAGCGCGCTGCCATCGGGATGCGTATAGGTGCCGTTTATCTGATACTTCAGATTGTAGTAAGTCTGCGTCTCATGCTCGTTTTCGCTGATGGTGCCGAGGATGACGAGCTCGTACTTGACGGTGCGCACATCGCCTACGCCAGGTTGTGTGCTGGGCGTGGTGATCTGGTCATACACCTTAGTGTAGTCGGCAAGCGCCAGCGGCGCGGACTTGCTCCATCCGTCGAACTTGAAGCCCTGCGGGACGCCCGCGGGCTCACCGTAAACGGTGTCGGGCATGGTGGTGGACTCATTTTGCCCGTCAAGGATGAACGTCTCTCCCGCATCGTCATAGTCGGTGTCGCCGTTGAGGTCAACCTGATACTTCACAGTGTAGTACGAAAGCACAGTTTCCGGAGTCTGCGTGAAGGAACCCGTGACGGTGATGGTCTTGCGGGTCACCGTGAGGAAGGTGTCCGAGGCCGCCTCGTAGATCTCGGCGTCCGTGGCCACGACAACATAATCCGCGCTCCAATCGAGCGAAGCAGGATTCCAGCCGCTGAAGGTATAGCCGATCTTGGTGCCGGGGCCGGCGATCGTCGGCGGGGTCGTAGCGTTGTTCACGCTGGCGGGCCAGAAGGTTGCGCCCTCGTGCTCCCCGCTGTAAAAGACGGAGTACACGGTCTTTTCGGAGGTCTTCTTGGTCAGTGTGCCGGTGAGCGTGATTTCATAATATTCCTTGGTGATCTTCGCGGTGCCGGGGCCCGCGGGAATCACAACCGTGCGGCCGCTGTTGGGGTCGTAGTTGCCCGCAACAAGTGCCGTCAGCTTGGTGGTCGTGCCCTGCTTGAACCAGCCCGCGAAGGTGTAGCCCTGCTTGGAGGCGTCGGCCGCGACGGCAGTGGGCATGGTTGTCACGTCGACATAGGCGTTGACAGTCTCGCCCGCATCGTTGAAATCGCCGTCGAGATTGAGGTCAATTTTATAGGTAACGGAATAGTACTTCTGGGTCACGTCCGCAAGCGCCGTCCACTTCGCTGTAAACGTCCTGTCCTCGGTGACTTTGGCAGGGAAGGAGGTCACCTTATTGTTTTGCTCGTCGTACCAGCCGTCGAAGACATAGCCGTTGCTGGGGTTCTTGCCCGGCTCCGTAACGGCGGCAGACCAAGCGGTGTCGTGGAGTATGCCGGAGAATGTGGTGGTGCCCGAAAGCGTGCCGCCCGTGGTGGTCAGGAACTTGACCTCGTGGGTGAAAGCTTCAGAAATATCCTCCACGGCGATGATGATATCGTAACCCTTCGAGCTGCCGCTGCCCGGACACTCGTCAACCGCAGCCTGGAGTGCGGCGCCGGTATAGCTCAGGGGCGCGGTGATTGTGCGGGTCTCTCCGCCGCCGAGGTTCACGCGAAGTGTTACGGTGAGATCCACGACATTGGTGAGGTAATGCCGGAAATCCTTATTGGCGCGGAACTCGTTGGAACTGTTCGGCGAGCTGGGGAAGCTCAGCGTAGAACCGTTAATCGTGCCCGTGGCGGAAAGCACCGTCGCGCTGTATGTCACGTCCGATGTCACCTCACCGTCGAGCTTGGTGACAACGCGAACCGACGCGGGAACGCGGATGTCAACGTGGGACATCCACTCGCCGATATAAGTCGGCTTCTGCCACTGGCCGACAACATAGATGTCCGGCCAGTTGTCGGAGGTACTGCTCCTGCTAAGCGGAACGCTGATGGTCGAGCCGGCGGCAACATTGCTGGCCACGAGAGTGCCCGTCTTGCTGCCAAGATATACATTGAAGCCGGCAAACGACGTATGGCCGGAGGGAACGCCTGTCCCCGCAGTAGGCGTGGACTTCATCGTTACGCTTACGCTCGCGCTGGTGCCGCTGCCGGGCGTGACGCTCGACGTGCCGCCCCCGCCCGTATAAGGGCTGCCCGAACTCGAATTGTTATAGAAGGACACGCTCGCCTGCGTGTCGACTTGCACCCACTGGCCGACAACATAGATATTGGGCCATGACTGGGTGATATTGCTCCTCGTGAGCGTGAAGACGGCGGAGCCGCCGGCCTGCACGCCGCTCTGCACGAGCGTGCCGTTCTTGCTGCCGGTATACACATTAAAGCCGGTAAACGCATATCCGCCGCTCCTGGTCGGCGCGGTGGCGGGCATATTGACCGTGACGCTCTGGCTCGTAGCCGCGCCATTCAGGGTGACGGAACTCGTTTGGTACGTGCTGCCGGAATCCGCATTGTTATAGAAGCCCACGGAAGCCGAAGTATCCACATCATCTTCATCGATCCACTGGCCGACGGCGTAAAGCAAGCGCCAGTCTGAGTTTGCATTATTCCTCGTAACATTGACGTTTACGCTTGTCCCGGCCTGTACATTGGATGCCAGCCTCGTATCAGAGGAATAACTTTTGTCATCCACATAGATATGGAAACCATTGAACACGTATCCGCTTCTTGTCGGCGCGGCAGGCATGGTCAATGTAACGCTTTGGCTCGTGCTTTGGTCACGAATGCCGGTGATTTCAACTGTGCTGTATGGGCTTCCAGAGTTTGAATGGAGGTAAAACTCAAGGTCTGTAGACGTTTGCGTCTGCTCCGCGAACGCAACGCTCGCAATCGACATCACCATCATAAAGGCGACGACGAGCGCGAGCAACCTGGTCTTCATGCTTCTGGTACTCATTTGTAATATCCCCCTCATTTAAATTCACACGCCCTCTCGGGCTCATAATGTACCCTAAAGATGCCGGTACTTTACTCTGAGAATTATAGCAATCACCAGTTACGCGGCGGTTACAAAATAACTTCCGGCCTGCCTTTTTTTCTAATTTTCTTGAACTTTCCCGTTTTTTATACCATTAGCGACACCATATATCACCATCACAAAAACAGTTACATAACATCCTTGACAAATGGGTTAATATGTAATTATAATGTGACTGTAAATGAATACGCTGTTCGGAGCATCCCGACGAACCGGCACACCCGCCAAAAGGCGGGGCCGCAAAACTAAAGGGCCTAAACGCGAAGACACAAAGACGCGCACGGCAGCCAGTTACCGAAACGAGGGGCTTTTTGCATCCCTCAAGACGCAAGGGACCGGACAGGCTCTGGGTAATCCCCGGACGAAAAGGCACACCCGCTAAAAGGCGGGGCCGCAAAGCTAAAGGGCCTAAACGCGAAAACGCAGAAAACGCGCATGGCAGCCAGTTACCGAATATGGAGAAAGGACCCCTTCCCATGAAAAAGCTTATCCGCCTCGGCGCGCTCGTGTTCGCGCTCATCCTTTTGACAGGCTTTGCCTTGCCGCAGAGGGCCTCCGCCCTTGGGCTGACCGTTTCCGGCGGCACCGAGTCCGATTCCGGCCAGACCTCCTCGGGCAGCGGCACGAACAGCTCCACCAACGGTATTGACACCTCCACCGCCTCGCAGGGCTTCATCACCCTCAAGTACAGCGACGGCACCTCCGCCAAAATGCGGGCGGGCATCAGCTTCAACGGCGGCACATGGTCCTATTACGACTATTCCATGGGCAAGGCGCTCAAGCTGGAACTCACCGGCGGCAGCGGGCGCTATACGGCCGCGCTCTTCAAAAAGGTGGGCGGCAATTATGTAACCGTAACGCAGGCGAGCTTCAACGCCAACATAGCGCCCGCCTCGGTGCCCACGGGGTCCGCCGCCTCGCAATACCCGCAGTACCTCAAGAGCGTTTCGGAGATTTCCTTCAGCTCCACGGATTCCGCCGCCAAGAAGGCCGCCTCCCTGTGCAAGGGTTTAAAGAGCGATCAGGAGAAGATACTCGCCCTCTACAACTACATCGCCAGGAATTTTAAATACGACTACGACTTCGCCAACAAGGTGACTTCCGGCCAGATCAAGACCTACACCCCCACGCCCACGAACATACTTTCCAATAAGAAGGGCGTGTGCTACGACTTCGCAAGCCTCTTTGCCGCCATGTGCCGCAGCCAGGGCATCCCCTGCAAGCTGGTCAAGGGGTACAGCACGAAGATCAACGGCTATCACGCATGGAACAGCGTGTACGACGCAAAGACCGACAAATGGTACACCATCGACCTGACGCTCGCCGTGTGCAAGGGCAACAAAACCGCCTCGCGCTTCTCCAAGTGCTACATGGGCGACTCGTACTACACCCCCAAGAGCAGCGTTTGAGCGGACCTGCGCCAATAAGAGGCGTCAAAACGGCAAAAAGGCGCGCGAACAGGGCTAATTAGTTAGAATTTCTCGGCCCAATATCGCGCGCCGTCATTGTCAAGCCGCCTGGCTTCCTGTATAATGAAGGCGCATATAAATATGCAAACATACTTATTTTGTAGGAGGATCACACAATGCCTTTTTGCGCCAAATGCGGCCAACAGTATGACCAGGGCATAAGGTTCTGCCCCGCCTGCGGAGCGGCCACGGAGCAGAGCGCCCAGCAGACGTATCAGACATATGAGCAGGCACCCCAGCAGCCTTATCAGCAAACGTATCAGCAGGGCGGCACGTTCACGGGCAACAAGACCATGGCGATTCTCGCCGTGATTTTTCAGTTCCTGTTCTTCCTTCCGCTCGTCGCAGGCGACAAGACCGAGTTCGATAAGTTCTGGGCGAACCAAGCGCTCCTGCTCTTCCTCCTCAACGTGATCGCGAGCATCACGGCAGCCTTCATCATCGGCATCTTCATCGGCATCGTGGGCTTCGTATTCTGGATCATGGCCATCATCTCCGTGTGCAACGGCCAGATGAAGCCTTTGCCGCTCATCGGCCAAATCGAGATCATCAAATAATAAACCGCCTTTTGGTAAAGCGCCAACCGCCCCTTTTCGGGGCGGTTTTTTACGGTGCGCACCCGGCGGGGCGATGCGCCGTGCAGATTGCGCTTGCGGCGTCCGCCTCCGCGCGCTTACAATAGCAGGGGAGGATTGGGCGCATGTATTCATTTTTAGCTCTTTTGACAGGCACGCTCATCGCCGTGATGGTGGCGCTCAACGGCGCGCTCTCGGACGTGTACGGCGTGTATTGCTCGACGGCGATCATCCACCTCGTCGGGCTTCTGCTCGTATGCGCGCTGCTTCTCTTTCGCCCCAAAAAGCTGTTTCACAAAGGCATCCCGTGGTATCTCTACATGGGCGGCGCGCTGGGCGTGCCCATCACGGTGTGCAACAACCTCGCCTTCCCGCGCATCGGCGTGTCCGCCATGCTCGCGCTGGGGCTTTTTGCGCAAAGCGTCGCGGGCCTCGCCGTGGACCAATACGGCCTTTTGGGCATGCCGCGGCGCGCGTTTGACCGCGGCAAGCTCATAGGCCTCGCGCTCACGCTTGCGGGCATCGCGGTCATGACGGACGCTTTTGACGCGGTGGCGGTCATCGCCTCCCTCGCGGCGGGGCTGGCGCTGCTCGTCGCGCGCACGCTCAACGCGCGCCTTGCCGGGGCCACGAGCCTGCAGGCGAGCACGTTTTTCAACTACGCCGTGGGCCTTGCGCTCTCTTTGCCTGCGTGCGCGCTGTTTGGCCGCGGGGAGCCCGCCATGTGCGCCTTCGCCCTTGCCCCGGAGGTTTACATCTACCTTGGCGGCGCGGTGGGCGTGTGCGTGGTGCTGCTGCTCAATTACACCGTCGCGCGCGTATCCGCGTTCAGTCTGTCGCTATTGCTCTTCATCGGGCAGGTGTTTGCGGGCCTTGCGATAGACGTTCTTTTTCTCGACGCCTTCTCGCCGCGGCTTCTCATCGGCGGCGCGCTCGTCGCCCTCGGATTATGCCTGAATGTAATAATCGAAAAGAGGGCGCAGGCAAAATCCACGCCGCGTGGATAAATCCCACAGCACTTCGGTTGAAATATCGCCCTTCGCTCAGTAGAATCAAGTTAACGGATGCCGTGATGAGAGGTGATTTTATGGATGCGAAGAAAATGGGCGAGTTCCTTGCCGCCTTAAGAAAAGCCGACGGCCTGACGCAGCAGGAGGTCGCGGATAGATTGGGCGTTACGGCCAAGGCCGTGAGCAAATGGGAAACCGGCGGCGGCTTCCCCGACATCGGCACGCTGCCCGCGCTGGCGGAGCTTTTTGGCGTGACCATCGACGAATTGCTCGCAGGAGAAAGGCTTCCCCGGGGCGCCGAGGACAAGAATGCGGAGCGTAAAATTAGGGAACAGGCGGCTCTTCTTATAGAAAACCGCATGACGGATGTTAAAAAGCTGCTTTGGATCGCGCTGGGTTTCGCACTCAATGGGTTGTTGCTGTTTTTGATTTTGTCCAGCTTGACGCGCTCCGCGCCGATAAGCTGCGGCACATCGCTGATTTTCTGCGTTACGGGAGGGATATTACTCGCCGTAGCGGTTTCCCTCATCTTGAAAACCGCGGGGGACGCTCCCCGCGTGGCCTTTGGAGAAAGCGCGTTGTTTTCGCATGTCTCGAGCACGCTGCGCTTTGCCGGCATCGTCGCCTTTGTCCTTATCTTTGTTGCTGCGTACAGCGCGATATTGTTCTGCGACTCCGGCGAAAACGGATTTATGGCTCTGCAGGCTCCGGGCAAAATCATTTTTATTCTGCTCGTATCCATAGGCCTCGGCGCGCTGGGCGCGCGTGTACTCACAGGGGCGGTCAAGACTTCCATACGATAAAGAAATGAGCCGCAGCGCGGCTCATTTGATATCGGTCTTTTCAACGTCGGAATATTGAGGTCGCTCCATCAGGTTAAGAAAGCGTTCCGCCTCATCCAGCAACCCCCTTGCTGATTCGTGCGTGACGGCTTCCCTCGCCTTGCGATAGGGCAGCACGAAAAGGTCAAGTGGCTCGAACGCGGGGTTTTTCACAGGCGTCTGCGCGCCGCAGGAGGCGAGGAAATACGTGACGGTCTTTTCCCTGTCCTTGTCTGTGGTATAGGTGATGGCTCTTCGAAAGCCGGGGATAATCTCCGGCGTGACGGAGGTTTCCTCCCACGTTTCGCGAAGGGCGGTTTCCCGCTCCGTTTCCCCTTCCTCCGCGTGTCCCTTGGGAAAGGCGCAGTTGCCGGAGGCGAGGTTGCGCACGAGCACATAGCGCCGCGCGCCGTGCTGCTCCGTGAAAAGGATCGTTCCGCAGGATTTTTCGGTTTCGGGCATGGGGTCCTCCGTGGGCGTTATTTCGCGTGCGGCTTCGTTTGCCCGCAGGCGCGATTTATGATAGCATGGTTCGGGGCATATGTCGATGCTTCGCCCCAAGGCGCTTGACTTCGCAGTTCCGCGCGGGTATTCTGGGGTTGACTTTTAGCTGCTTTCTTATATACGGAGTATACATTGCAAAAATAGAATCCGGAGGTGCCCATTATGAAGCCCGTCGCCAAGCCGCTTTCCGGGCTGATAAAAAACCGCGCGCGCGTCGCGGCAATTCTGCTCTGCGTTGCGCTGGGTCTGTCGCTGCTGCCCATGATGAGCGCGTGCGACGCGCCCCCGAGGGAGGGCGGACTGTCCGCCCAAACAGCGCCCGCCGTCACGCAGAGCGCTTCCGTCACAACTGCCGCGGGGGAGGCCGCCACCACGCCCACTCCATATGTAACTTCATCTCCTTTTGCGCCGCAAGAATCCGCGCCGGGGGAGGCAAGCGGCGCGCAAACACCCGGCGGTTCATCCGCACCGGCGGGAACGGATGGGGGAACCCCGGCGCCCACGCCAAACGGGAGCGCGGGCTTTGAGGCGCATTTCATCGACGTGGGGCAGGCCGACGCCATACTCATACTCTGCGACGGCGCGGCCATGCTCATTGACGGCGGCAACGCAGCCGACAGCAGCCTAATCTATTCCTATCTGCAAAAGCGCGATATCGGCTATCTCGACTACATCGTCTGCACGCATCCGGACGAAGACCATGTGGGCGGGCTTTCCGGCGCGCTCAACTACGCGTCCGTGGGCACGGCCCTTTGCCCCGTGACGGCGCACGATACCAAGGCGTTCAGCAATTTCGTAAAATATCTTGATAAGCAGAATGTTTCCATCACCGTGCCGACAGCGGGGGACACGTTCATGCTCGGCGGCGCGTTTGTGCAGATACTGGGGCCGCAAAGGTCGTATTCCGACACCAACAACATGTCCATCGTAATGAAGGTGACCTACGGCCAAACATCCTTCCTTTTCACGGGGGATGCGGAGGAAGACGCGGAGCATGACATCATCGGCGCGGGCTACGACCTTTCCGCAACCGTTTTGAAGGTGGGGCACCACGGGAGCGATTCTTCCACCTCCTACGTATGGCTCAGGGAAATCATGCCCGAGTATGCCGTGATGTCCGTGGGCGCAAACAATTCCTACGGCCACCCGACCGAGGCGGTGCTAAGCCGCCTGCGGGACGCAGGGGTCACCGTTTACCGGACGGATATGCAGGGCACCGTCGTGTGCGAAAGCGACGGCAGCACGGTGAGCTTTGCTGTGGGCAAAAATGAAAACGCCCAGACCAACCCCACCCAAGGCGGCGGGAGCGGCCAGAGCGGCGGCGGCTCTTCTCAGGGCGGAGGAAGCGGCGGGGGAGGCTCCACGCAAAAGCCCGCGCAGACCACCGCCAAGCCCGGCACGCCAACGCCCACCGTCATAGCCACGCCCAAGCCCACGCCGACACCGACTCCTACACCCGGTTCCGGCGGGGAATACATCGGCAACAAGAACAGCCACAAATTCCACAGACCCTCGTGCGGTTCTTTGCCCAACGAGGAAAACAGGGTGTATTTCGCTACGCGCGACGAAGCGATAAATCAGGGCTACGAACCCTGCAAGAAGTGCAATCCCTGACGAAGCAAGGGAAAGTCATACGAAAGCATAGACGCAAAACAGCGCCGAACCTCTTTATATGGGTCCGGCGCTGCGATATACCGATATAAATCAGGCGGGCGGACGCTCAGCCCCTGGCCTTGGCAAACTCGCCGATCTTTTTATCCATGCGGGAAATGTGCTGCGTGAGCCACTCGAGCACCATCTGGTTGGCGTTGAGGATCACCAACAAATCGCCGCCGGAGGCCTTATAGTCGCCCTGCAGCTTGGCAAGCCGGGCGA
>JAEWMV010000208.1 GCA_023393045.1 Bacillota bacterium
CTGTGGAAGCCTCCCTCGGCGGCGATTTCGCCAGGCTCATGGGCTGGGCGGACTCCATCCGCACGCTCAAGGTGCGCACCAACGCGGACAATCCGCACGACGCCGAAGTCGCGAGGAAGTTCGGCGCGGAGGGCATCGGCCTTTGCCGCACCGAGCACATGTTCTTTGAGGAAGACCGCATCCCCGCCGTGCGGGAGATGATCGTTTCCAAAACAGAGGAGGCCCGCCGCAAGGCCCTGGACAAGCTGCTCCCAATGCAGCGCGGCGACTTCGAGGGCATCTATAAGGCCATGGGCGAATTCCCCGTGACCGTGCGCCTGCTCGACCCCCCGCTGCATGAGTTCCTGCCCCATAAGGACAGTGAAATTGCCGACCTTGCCAAAGAGATGGGCCTCACCTTTGAAGAGCTCAAGTCCACGGTGGAGAGCCTGCATGAGTTTAACCCCATGATGGGCCACCGCGGCTGCCGCCTGTGCGTCACCTATCCCGAAATCGCCGAGATGCAGTCCCGCGCGATCATCGAGGCGGCCATCAACGTGCGCAAGGAAACCGGCCTCAACATCGTGCCGGAGATTATGATTCCGCTCGTGGGCGAGGTGAAGGAGCTGGCGTTCGTAAAATCCTTCGTCGTGGAGACCGCCAAGAAGGTCATGCAGGAAAAGGGCGTGGAAATCCCGTACCTCGTGGGTACGATGATTGAGATTCCGCGCGCCGCGCTTACCGCCGACGAGATCGCTACCGAAGCGGAGTTCTTCTCCTTCGGCACAAACGACCTCACGCAGATGACGTTCGGCTTCAGCCGCGACGACGCGGGCAAGTTCCTCAACGCTTACTATGAGAAGAAGATCTACGAGTCCGACCCGTTCGCGCGCCTCGACCAGATTGGAGTGGGCAAGCTGGTGAAGATGGCCGCCGACCTCGGCCGCGCCGCCCGCCCGGACATCCATCTGGGCATCTGCGGCGAGCATGGCGGAGATCCTTCCTCCATCGAGTTCTGCCACCGCACTGGGCTTGATTACGTTTCCTGCTCACCGTACCGCGTGCCCATCGCGAGGCTCGCGGCCGCACAGGCGAAGATTAAGAATAATTGACAATTGAAAATAAAAGATTGACAATTACCGGATAAAGAAACGGCACCCGCCGGTCAAGCGGGTGCCGTTCTTCAAAAGCCGGGGGAGGGGAAAAACCATGAAACGCCGGATTGTCGCCATGCTTGCATTTGCCGCCATTGCGCTCTTGCTATGCGGCTGTACGAGGGAACAGGTCGTTGAAGAAGATTATACGGTTGAGATCGAAGGCAAAACGGCCGTCATTTCAAAGCAAAACGGTACCGTCACCGTCGGGGACGACGTGTATCAATACGCGTATTCCGCGGACGGCGTGCTGCTCATCGTCTATCCCAACGGCTATGGCTATTCGAGAAAAGCTGTTAATTCCGGCGGCGTGATCGCTTATGCGTCGTCTTTTACAGATGCCGAGGGCGTCCCTTCCGACAAAACCGAAGAAGAGTTTGGCTACATCGGCGGCTTTGCGCTTTCGTCAGCGCTCGACAATATGGTTTCTTCCCCGTCCGGCGGGGAGGGCGGCCCTGCCGTCGCCTTTTTGCTGGCGATTGGCGGCCTGTGGCTGCTCATCTCGCCGCGTTCCGCGTGGATGCTGGGCTATGGCTGGCGCTTCAAGGGCGCGGAACCTTCCGATATGGCGCTCGCGGTTTACAGGATAATCGGCGGCGGGCTTATTGTAGCCGCCATCGTTATGTTCCTTGTAAGGTAAGCTTCGCGTCGAGGAGCCATTGATGCGGCGCTAATAGCATGCCGTGCTCGAGCGCATAGTTAATGTAGGCGAGCGCGGCACAGGCGAGCGATTGTTCCAACGCGGTACAAACGGCATCATAATACGGCGGCGCGCCTTTTTGATCCCACGACAGCTTATCCGCGATAAAAAGCAACATATCGTATGCGCCGGGATTTTCTTTTAGCGTTGAGTGGCACTCTATCGCCGAAAGTATGGTTCCATCATCAATATTGAAAACATCCCTTGCGAATGCTGCGGAAATCCGCTGGTGTAGCAGAAAGGGATGTTTTTGTTCGGCCTCGTCAATGCTCCAGCCGCAGGCCCAGGCATACTCCAGCATATCCTGCGGTTTGAGCATACACGAAATATCATGCAGCAGAGCGGCGCGGGAAGCGACGGTCTTGTCCAGCCCAAAGCGCGCGGCAAGTTCCTCGCTCGTTCGGGCGACTGCCGCGCAATGCGCCGCGGTCGATTCTTTGCCGTTTGCGCGAAGGAAAGCGGCGACGTCCACATCTGGAGCGCCGCACATTGGCGTTTGCTTAACGTAAGGCCATTGTGAAAGCAGCGTTTTCATGGCAAAAGGTAAACATCCTCTTCAAAATCATTTGTGCCGATATGCTTAAAACCAAGTTTGTTGAGCAGACGGATGCTTGCGGTATTTTCCGCAAGTACGCCTGCTTTGATGGCGGAGCCGCCCTGCCAGCGCAGCCATGCGATTAGCGCCGAAAGCGCTTCTGTGGCATATCCCTGCCGCGCGAAAGCGGGGCCGACGGTATAGCCGACCCAATACGCAGTATCCTCTTTTTTCAGATACAGGTCGCCGATCAGGCGTCCGGAATCAGTTTCGATGATGGCGAGCTGCGCGCCGTTTTCAAAAGAAGGTTCACAAAGCAGCGCTTTGTCGTATTCCTCGCGCGTCAATCCTTTGAATCCCTGATAGCGCATCCAAGCCTCATCGTTGCGGTAGCGCATGAAAGCTTCGATATCCTGTGCCCTGAAGGGGCGTATTGTGCAGCGCTGTGTCTTTATTTTCATAACATGTTTTACGCTTTCCTTTGGCAACCCCTGCAGAAATACACCGCGCCGCCCAGGTAAGCTTCCTTCTCGATCGCCGTGCCGCAGCGGGGGCAGGGGGAGCCGAGCGTGTTTTTGGAAAGGCGGGCCGCATAGCCGCCGGGATTTCCGAACAAATCCTTTTCCGTGCTCCTGCCGCCCGCCTCGCACATTTCTTTGAGCGTGGAGGTGACGCTTTGATAAAGCGTGCGGAAATCATCCTCGCAAAGCGTGTTCATCGCCCGGCGCGGATGGATGCGCGCGTTCCACAGGATGTCCTGCAGCACGCCGTTGCCGAGGCCGGGGATGCGCTGCTCCGTGGCGAGGAAGGCTTTGGCGGACATTTTGCCTGCGTTCCCGTCATACAGGCCCCTGAAATATTCATAGATGAAATCCCGGCCGAGCGGGTCGGGCTTATCCACCGCAAGGCGGTAATACTTCTCCTCGCATCGGCCGAAGGGAGAAACGCCGATGAAGCCGTACATCTGTATGCTCACGGCGAGGTGCGCGCCGTCCGTAAAGCGCAGCAGGAATTGGTGCTTTGCGGGCGGCTTTTCATCCGCCGAGAAATAGCGGGGGAACGCGCCGTCCGAAAAATAGAGCATGGCGCGCTCCGTGTTGATTTCGACGAAGCCGCCGTGCTGCGCCGCGCCGCGTATCGTCTCGCCCGCGAGCATGTTTGCGTAAAGCTCCTTATCCGCCATGAAGAACGCAAATTTGTGCGGCGTTTGCTCAAGCGTGACACCGGCAATTGTTTTGCCAGAAAGCGTTTCGCCGATCTGCCGCGCGATGGTCTTCGCCTCCGGGTATTCGAGCATAGCGTCCTCCTCCGATCATGCAATTGTATTGGGTCTGTTTTCCATCAAATCGTATCACGCATGGCCGCGCCGCACAAGCCGATAATGCGCGGGCGGGACTATTTTGCTTGAAATAAAGGATTTTTTGCCCCGGTGCAGAAAATAAGCAGCAAAACGACTCTATGAAGCGGAGAAACGAATGAACAGGGATATTTACAGCGGCTATCTCAGGGAACAGACCGAGCGGCTTGAAGCGGAAACGCTTTCACCATACGCAATGCTTGCCGTCAATTCGCGCGGGCGCGAAATATCCATCGAACCCTGCCCGATACGCACCGCGTTCATGCGCGATAGGGACAGGATTATCCATTGCAAATCCTTCCGCAGGTTGAAGCACAAAACACAGGTTTTCCTCTCGCCCGCGGGGGATCATTACCGCACGCGCCTCACGCACACGCTCGAGGTCAGCCAGATCGCGCGCACCATCGCGCGCGGGCTGCGCCTCAACGAGGATTTGACGGAAGCCATCGCTCTCGGGCACGACCTCGGCCACACGCCCTTTGGCCACGCGGGGGAGGCCGTGCTCAATGCGCTTGTGCCCGGCGGCTTCGAGCACAATGTGCAGAGCCTTCGCATGGTGGAAAAAATCGAAAACGGTATGGGTCTCAATCTCACGTGGGAGGTGCGCGACGGCATACTCAATCATTCCGGTTCGGGCACGCCGGCGACGCTCGAGGGGAAAATCGTTTGCCTCTCGGACAAAATCGCCTACATCAACCACGACATTGACGATAGTATACGCGCGGGCGTGCTCAGGGAGGACGAGCTCCCCAAGGACTGCACGGAACTGCTCGGCCACAGCCACGGCCAGCGCATCAACACGCTCATCCTCGACATCGTAGGCAGCTCCTGCGGCAAGCCGGACGTTTTGATGACGCCGGAAGTGAAAGAAAAATTCCTGAAGCTGCGCGCGTTCATGTTCGAGCATGTGTATTTCAACAGCACCGCAAAGCGCGAGGAGGGGAAGGGCAAGCATGTCGTGGAGCAGCTTTACCTTTATTATCTCAGCCACCTCGAACTGCTGCCGGAGGATTTCAGAAAGTTTATCGACGAGGATGGAGCGGAGCGCGTGGCCGCGGATTATATCGCCTGCATGACGGACAGATACGCCGTCACGGACTATCAGAGCAAATTCGTGCCCAGCGAGTGGGTGTGAACTTTCAGCCGCAAAGGCAGGATATACGGTTTCGTTGTTGAATATATGAAGTTGCGCGAATGAGCGGGAAGGGAGAAGAAGGATGCCGTATTTTCCCGACGACTGGCTAAACGAGCTGCTTGCCAAAACGGACATCGTTTCCCTCGTCTCGGAATACACGGCGCTTTCCCCCAAGGGCGGCCGCTTCTGGGGCCGCTGCCCGTTGCACAACGAAAAAACGCCCTCCTTCTCCGTCCAGCCCGAAAAGCAGATGTTCTATTGCTTCGGCTGCCACGCGGGCGGGGGCGCGATTGCCTTTGTGATGAAGGCGGAAAAGCTCAATTTCACCGAAGCGGTCTCCCACCTCGCCCAGAGGGCGGGGATGGAGCTGCCAAGCGAAGCGGACGACGATAAGCTCCGCGCGCAACGCGCGTATAAGGAAAGGCTTTACGCCGCCTGCAAGGAAGCTGCGCTTTTCTACCACAACCAGCTCAAGTCCGACGCGGGCATCCCCACGCGCGAATATCTCGCGCGG
>JAEWMV010000244.1 GCA_023393045.1 Bacillota bacterium
GGTCTGCCCGGTGTAGCCGAATAAAAATCTGTCCAGCGTGCCGTAAGTGGAATCCGTAGTGAGATAGGCCAGCGCGTCCTCCAGCGTCCTTCCGATCTCCCTGCCGGCGTTCACTACGATTCCGTCATAGTATCTTTGGCTCAAGCTGTTCCAAAGGGTGAGCTTGCCGATGCGCCCGATGCCGTTGATGCCCAATATCCGTTTGCCTTCAATTTTGATGTTCAAGACCGTTGCCTCCTTCAATTTACCGGCGTTATTTTTCCAGAATTTCATAAGTGCCTTCATAGATGCCGCCATGCTCCCCGTCGATGGAGACGGCGTCGCCCGAACGGATGGTGTGCCCTTTCAGGGTGCATGTTTTTTCCGCCTCGTGGATAGAAAGATCCTGACATTTCACGATGCACACCTTCCCGAGACCCACTGCCGTGACCGCGGCGTGGGAGGTGACACCGCCCTTTGAAGTGACCAAACCGTCGCAGGCAAAGAGCATGGGGATATCGTCGGGCACCGTATCCGGGCGGAAAAGTACGATATTCGCTCCCGGGTTCTCGGCCTTAATGCGCGCCATATCCTCCATATCGAAGGCGGCCAGCCCGGAGAGCGCCCCTTTGTTCACCCCGATGCCGCGGCCGAGCAGCTTCATCTCGCTGGCCGGCGCGGCAAAATAGAGGCTCTTTTTATTGCTCAGCACATTCTGGTTGCGCGTCTGCAGGATATATACGCCCTCGGGTTTATCGTCCTCAAAGGTGAATTCTATTTCCTGATGCACAAAGCCGTGCTGCTCGATAAGCCGCTTTGCGTACTCATAGAGCGTTTGGTAAACGTGGGGGAAATCAGATTCCAGGGAGACGGAGCCGCTGTACTGGTTTTTCCGCTGCGTTTCCGAGATCGGCAGCGTGTTGACGAGTCCGGAAACGACGTCCTCCCCCTGGCTGCATACGGCAAAATCGCCGTACAGGTTGATGCTCGAATAATCCCTCAACGGGCTGCTGGTGAAGACCACCCCCGTGCCCGATTTTTCGGAAAGGTTGCCCAGCACCATCTTCTGGACGAGCACCGCGGTTCCCCATTCGCTGGCGATCTGCATATAATCCCTGAAGGAAACCGAGCTTTCCGACGACCAGGAGTCGAGTACGTTTCGGATGGCGACTTTCATCTGCTCAAGAGGGTCGGTCTCTATATGGACGCCATGATCCGACACCGCTTTTTTATAATCCAGCGCGGTCTTTCGCATCTGATCTTCGGAAAACTGGATTTTGAGCTCAATGCCGCTTTTCTTCTTGTTCTCCAGCATGATTTGGTCGAACAGGTCGCGGTTCACGCCAAAGGCCATACCCCAGCTTTGCAAAAAGCGCCTGTAGCAGTCCCACGCCGTCCATCCGTAGCCATCCTTGGCCGCCCAGGCCCGCGTGATTTCATCGTTCATGCCCACGTTGAGGAAGGTCTTCATCGCGCCCGGGAAGGAGATAAAGGAGCCGGAGCGCACGGAGAAGAACAAGGGGGCGGACGGATCGCCGAAGCGTTTGCCCGTTTCCTGCTCGATGCCCGCGATATACTGCTCTATGGATTTCACAAAATCCCGCTGCATAAAGCGGTTGGCATATAAGGGCTCCGTATGCCGAAACGCCTCTGTGGTGATGACAAAGCCCGGCGGCACCGGGAATCCGTAGGAGGTGAGCTTCTTTAAGAAAAAGGCCTTCGCCCCCAAAAATATCGGGTTATCCAGCCCGGCGGTGCTTTGATGCAGCGGGCTGAAGGTGAGGTCGGGGTCATACGTCAGCATGTTTTCAATAAAGCTGTTGGAATAGTTGTCAACCATGCTGCGCAGTACGCCCGTGGTGTTGGCGATGAACAGGTCCAGTTGCTGCACCAGGAAGGCGGATGAAAGGATATCCCTAAAGAACTTTTCCTTTTCGGCCTGTATGCGATCCCGCGTGCATTCTTCGGGGAGCATGTTTTGCGCGGATAGCACCTGCGGGATGATGACCTCCAGAGGCCGCTCGTATATGTTGAGAAAATAACCCTTGATGATCTGGCTGACATCCTGCCCGATAAACTGAAAAATGTTGATGTACTGGCTCAGGGAAAAGCTGGGGGAAATGAGGCTGTATTTAAACATCTCCAGGTGGGAGTTGAAGCTCTGGTCATAAATCCCGTCAAGGGCAAGACCATCCCTGAATAGGAGCATCACATCATAAATTTGCCGCAGCGTTTTTGCGGTGATATATTCATGGGAGATCGAGGAGAGCACATCCTCCATAAGTTGGGTGACCACGCGCTCCAGGCGATACATCAGCCCCAGCGCCTCGAACTTGGTTTCCCTGTATTGCCCGTAGGTGGAAGGGATGCCCGCGGCGATATGGCGCTTGTACTGAATGTTCTCAAAGGCCACCGTCTTTTCCGGATTCAGGATAACGGATTTAAGATGGTTCATCAGCTTATATAAAAGCTCGATCGCCTGCCGGCTGCGCCCGTCTTTCATGCTGCCGCGCAGCTTCTCGAGATCCTCTCCGCTGAAAAAACGCTCCTTTTCCAAAGAGGCGATGATATTATCCATTTCAAAGGAGTATTTTTCCAGCAGCAGGCTGTGGATCTGCAAAATATCGATGACCTTATTGAGGTGTACGTCGGCGGTTTCCGCATTCGGCTGCGCAAATTCCTTTAAGGCCGTTATATTGAGTTTGAGCACTTCCTCCAACGGAAGGGAAAGCCGCCCGCAAAGGCCGGTGAGGGCCACATGCGCGCCCTCGTACCAGACGTTGTCTTCTTCAAGGGTGTCGAACAGGTTTTCCGGCAGCACTTCGCGCAGGGGCTCCTTGTCCCCGTCGTACCAGTACCGGATAATCCTTCGTGTAAGCTCTACGTTGGTGTTGTTGCTCTCCACGTGGATTTGCACCCGCAGGAAGTGGATAAGCCGGTCCCTGCGCATGGACAGGCCATCGATGGCCGTGGTGACCTTGCGCAGCGTCCCCTCCGCCCCGATATCTTGAAAAAATATGGGGAAAATGCGGGCCAGTTGCTTGATTTCCCGGTAAACGGGAACGATTTCGGAATTGAGCAGGGTGGTCACATCCCGCTGGAAAAGATCCGTATCGGAAATATAGATGCCGCCGATTTTCAGCTCAACGATCAATGCGTTCATCAGTTCGCGCATGGCCGAGGGGTCTTTATCGATAATTTCAAGGAACACCCTTATGTTTTTCACATGGTGGGAGTTCACCTGCACCTGCCAGTCGCTGTTGAGGCGTATCTGCCCGGGGTAGTTGAAGCCGAATTGCACCACCTGTTTGATGAAATGGGAAATGCCCGCCTTGTTGCTGGTATCGATCACCTCTTTGCCCAAGGTCGCGATGCAGTCCAGCACAGTTCTGGCGTGCTCCGCCTTGAGTTCTTGCAGTTCCTCGAAGACCAGCCCCAGAAAAGTTGATATATTTTCCGGCTCCAGCTCCTTGAACGCACTGCGCAGGTTGCGGTTCATGTCATAGAGCAGATGATCGTAGAGCGTGGCCATCCCCGGCAGATGCAGCAGATAATAAAGATAATGGATCGTTTCAAGACTGGAAGCAAATTCCTTGGTAAAGCTCCTGAAATAATTAGCGATATCCTTAAAAAACATAACATGGCGAAGCTTTTCCCACGTATCCGCCCGTTCCAGCTCGGCGCGCAGATGGGCAAAAAAAGGATGCCCGATCCGCTTGATATTCTCATCGTCCATCACGCTGAACAACGGGCGCTTGGTTTGAAACCACGCTTCCACCTTGGAGGTCTCCTCCCAGTAATCAAAGCAGCGGCCGAGGACATGCGAGGTAAGCCGCATGATCGTAGCGAGGAATTCCCCCTGCTGGGCAAGCCTGTCGAAGCATTCCCTGAAATAACCGGAATTTCGTATATAAATGGATTCGTGCTTGGGGATATCCGCCTCTATGATGGAAAAGCATCGGGAAATGATCGTCCGTGAAAAATCGCTCTGGGTGGAAAGCCGATCCATCAGCTGGATATGGGCCGTAACCAAAAGCTCGCGGTCCGCTTCGGTCCTTACGCCGGTCATCAGGCTTTCGAAAATATCCAATATGACCGAAAGCGCCTGCTCCGATTCCGGCAGGGAGCGATAAAACCAGATATCCTCCAGGCATATGCCGTGGAGAAGCTCTATCACATGCGCGTCGTTGCGGAATTTGTGATTGAGCTCCGTGATAAATTCCCGAACCCTTTTATGGATACCCCAAGTGGAGGCTGAAAGCTCCGCTAACCATTGCTGTTTTTGTGGAATTGGGTCTACGCGGTTAAGCGTGCGCGACAGATTGGCTTCCAGTGCCAGGGAAGAGTTCTCGTTCACGACGGCCCTCCAACACATATTCAACCAGCTCACATTATACCATAACAAAAACAATATGAAAGAGGCCTTTGCCGTTTGTGCAATTTTTCCTGCAAATTTTACTGTTTCAGGCCGCGTGTAAAGGCAGCGGCGGGAATTTCCGCATCCGGCTTCTCAACGATGAAGTCACATACAGGATATAAACGCAGTCCCGTCAATATGCTATTTCCTTCCATTGTTGCGCATTAATGCATAAGGGAAGGGCCGCTTATCAGCGCGCCACATTGTGACAAATCCGCATGATACCGGCCGATTGCCCTTGACATTGCCGCATCCCGCGTTATACTGAATAAGTTGTATTATTTATAAATTATGATGTTGGGATGTGGAGTCAATCAGCGTTTCAAACCAGTCAAAAGCCTATCTGTTCCTCGTCATCACCACAAGCGCGTGGGGCAGCCTGTACGTCGTGAGCAAGTACATCATGGCCTATGTTCCGCCGCTCACGGTGCTGATGTTCCGTTACCTCATCGCGGGCGCGGTGCTCTTTGCGCTGCTCAAAACCGGCAGGTTCAATTCGGCGGGCAGCGTAAAGATCAAGCGCGGCGACTATAAATACATTCTTCTGGCCGGTATGCTGGGGTATTTCGGCAGCATCGGCGCGCAGCTTATGGGCACCAAGCTCACCAACGCGGGGCTTGCCTCTTTGCTCAACTCCACCAATCCTATCTTCATGCTCATTTTCGCCATCCCGATTTTGAAGGAGAAAATCACCTTAACCAAGGTCGTCTCGATTGTTGCCGCGCTCGCGGGCGTTTATATCATACTCGGCGGGGGCGACGCCTCCGGCATGCTTGGCGGCGCGCTCCTCTCCATCGCCTCGGTCATCGCGTGGTCGCTCACGAGCGTGTCGCTCAAGCGTTTTATGCGCAAGTACAATCCCCTTGCGGTGACGACCTACGCGATACTCGTCGCCTTCGTCTGCACGCTCCCCTTCTCGGCCTACGAGCTTATCACCACGCCCGGCGTGGATATTTTCCGCCCGGACGTGCTGCTGGGGCTCCTCTATGTCGGCGTCGTATGCACGGCCATGACCAACGTTTTATGGAACGCCAGCCTTTCCATGATTGAAGCCGGGCGCTGCGCGCTCTTCTATCCCATTCAGCCACTCGTGGCGACGATCCTCGGCAGCGTCTTCCTGCACGAGCCCGTGCACCTGACCTTTGTGCTGGGCGCGGCGCTCATCATCGGCGGGGTGCTCTTCAGCGTGATTTCGGAGCGAATCAAAGCGAAAAGGACGGAGAACCGGGCTTAGCAATACATAACAATCATTTCCATCGGTCCCAAATGTGGCGGAAATCGGCCGGACGCGCCCTTTAAAGTGTGAGCCGCATCGCCGAGCGCACCCGTTCCATCGTTTCCTCCCCGATCCGGTTTGCCTTTTCGCTGCCCGCGAGGATCATCTCGCGCACGGTTTCTTTGTTGTTTTCATAATGCGCCCTTCTTTCCCGCATGGGGTCGAGCAAGCCGTTGAGTTTTTGGGCGAGGCGGTTCTTGCAAGCGACACAGCCGATTTGCGCGCCGCGGCACATCATCGCAATGCCCTCCTGCTCCGCGGCGTTGAAGGCCCCGTGGTAGGCGTACACCGTGCAGATGTCGGGGTTGCCCCTGTCGCTGACGGAAATGCGGTTGGTGTCCGTCACCGCAGAATGGATTTTCCCCTTCACCACATCCGCGTCGTCCGCGATATAGACGGCGTTGCCCAGGCTCTTTCCCATTTTGCTGTTGCCGTCGAGCCCCGGCAGGCGCGGCGTGTCGCCCAGCAGTTCGCGCGGCACCTTGATGAGCACCTTTTCGCACCCGTAGAGCTCGTTGAACCTGCGCGCGATTTTCCTTGCAAGCTCCATATGGGGAAGCTGATCCTCCCCCACGGGCACGAGATCCGCGTCACAGAAGGTGATGTCCGCCGCCTGGCTCACGGGATACCCCACGAAGCCGTAGGTCAAATCGTTGTAGCCATACTGCCGCGCCTCGGTTTTGATGGTGGGGTTGTGCCGCAGCACATTGAGGGAGACGAGCATCGAGTAGAACACCGTAAGCTCCGCGATGGCGGCAACGCGGGATTGCTGGATAAACGTCACCCTCTCCGGGTCGAGCCCCGCGGCTAGGTTGTCGAGCGCCACCTGATAGATGCTCTCGCACATAAGCTCCGGATTTTGATAATGCGTGGTGAGCGCCTGCACGTCCGCGAGCAGGATGAAGGTTTCGTATTCCTCCTGCAGGCGCACGCGGTTCATGAGGCTGCCCGCAAGGTGCCCCAGGTGCAGCCGCCCGGTCGTCCTGTCCCCCGTCAATATCCGCATTCTTTCCATAGCAGCCGTCCTTTCATGTTTTCTTCCCGCGCGCCGATAAAAAAACTTCCGTCCCATAAGGAACGGAAGCCAAGCTCCGCAAGCCACCTGATGTGCGCGCACCATCATGCGCTTCCCGCGTCACGGCCGGGATTTCCGTCGGCGCCTACTCGGCCTTTGCCTTTCGGGCCGCCCTCATAAGTCCATTCGCCATAAATCGAATCGCTGCACTCCCACCATCGGCAGCTCTCTATGCATTCGCGCTTATGGGTACTTCTCTTAATCGTCGGTTTGCTATTCGGTTTTCTCTATTATATGCCCATCCGGCAAAAAAGCAAGCACGGATCAATCCGGCATGAGCTCGCCGTGCACGCATACCCGCCTGGAATCCGGGCATTGCGCGTCAAAGTATTTTACCCTTGCCTGCCCCTTGTCCAGCGCCCCGCCGTTCAAGAGCGCATAGACGGACGGATAGATGCTGTTCCACAGCTCGTGACACAGGGGCGGGCATAGGTCCTCAACGATGAATTCATCGCCCGCCTGATGATAGCCACATCTGCACCGCGCGCATATGACGG
>JAEWMV010000242.1 GCA_023393045.1 Bacillota bacterium
AGGCTACCTCGTCCACAAGCGGTAGCTTGTCGTGCTGGAACTTCTTTTTGATGTTCTCCCGCACGATTTCGGGATTGTTTCTTATGAGCTTGATGTCGATCATATGTTCATCTCCGGTTGAATTACATTCTTTCGGGCGCTTCGAGGCCGAGCAGGTACAGGCCGTTTTTTATCGTCTGGCGCGCGGCGTCGGTCAAAGCGAGGCGCGTGGCGCGCAATGTTTCGTCCTCGTCGAGTATGCGGCACTCGAAATAGAATTTGTTGAAGGCTGAGGCAACCTCAATGACGCAGCGGGCAACGAGGTACGGCTCGTTTTTCTCCGCGGCGCCAACGACGACCTCCGGAAGCGAAGCGATGGCGCGGATGAGCGCACAGGCGGATTCCTCCCTGAGCAGCGAGAAATCGGCCTTCGCCCTGTCGTACCCGTTCGCCTTGCGCAGCACCGAGCAGCAGCGCGCGTGCGTGTACTGCGCGTAGGGGCCGGTTTCCCCGTCGAAGTTCAGCACCTTTGCCCAGGAGAAGGTGGTGTCCTTGATGCGGCTGTTGTAGAGCACGCCCCACATGATGGCGCCCACGCCCACCATGCGCGCGGCGTCCTCCTTGTTCTCGAGGTCGGGGCTTTTTTCCTTGATGATTTCAAGCGTTTTCTCAATGGAGGCCTTCAATACGTCCTCGAGGTACACCACGTTGCCGTGGCGGGTGGAGAGCGTGCCCTCCTCCATGGAGACCATGCCGAAATTGACATGCTCGCAATCCTTCACCCAGTCCCTGCCCATGAGTTCCAGCACCTTGAAGAACTGGCGGAAGTGCAGGTTCTGCTGATAGGCTACGACGTAGAGGGATTTCACGAAATCGTAGGTCTGCTTGCGGTAGTTGGCGGCGGCGAGGTCGCGCGTGGCGTATAAGGTCGCCCCGTCGGACTTGACGATGATGCACGGCGGCATATCCCATTGGGAAAGGTCCACGATCTTCGCGCCCTTGTCGGTTTTAAGCAGTCCCTTGTCATCCAACTCGTCGATGATGGCCTGCATTTTATCCTCATAAAAGCTCTCGCCCGCGTAGCTGTCGAACTCTATGCCCAGAAGCTTATACACTTCGCCCACTTCCTTGAGCGTGAGATCCTTAAAGCGCTGCCAGAGGTCGATGGCCTCCCTGTCGCCCTCCTCGATCTTGCGGAACCATGCCCGCGCCTCGTCGTCGAGGCTCTTGTCCTTTTCAGCCTCCTCGTGGAAGCGCACGTAGAGCCGCACGAGCTCGCGCACCGTGCTCTCTTCGACGGGCTTACCCTCGCCCCATCTTTTGTAGGCGACGATCATCTTGCCGAACTGCGTGCCCCAGTCGCCCAGATGGTTGATGGCGATGGTATGATACCCAAGCGCGCGATAGATGCGGTTGAGGGAATTGCCTATGGCGGTGGTCGGCAGATGCCCAATGTGGAAGGGCTTTGCGATGTTGATGGAGGAGAACTCCACGCACACGTTTTTGCCCTGTCCGATGTCGCTGCTGCCGTAAGCGTCGCCCTCACTGAACACGCGCTCTATGGTTTTGCCCGCGAGGTCGGCCTTGTCCGCGAAGAAGTTGAGGTAGCCCCCGGCGACCTCCGCACGCTCGATGCCCGCGGGCAGAGCAAGCTTATCCTTCAACTCTGCGGCGATGGCGGGCGGCGCTTTTTTCAGCGCCTTGGCGAGGCGAAAGCAGGGAAAGGCGTAATCCCCCAGCGCCGGGTCGGGCGGCGTTTCGATATAGCCTGCAAGCTCCGCGGCGTCAAGCCCCGAAGCTGTGGCCAGGCTGTTGGCAAGTGCGAGTTTTGCGTCCATGGCGGTTCTCCTGTATGGTAAAATTCATCTTTTATGTCTGAATTATTAATATACCACAGCGACAGGAAAAAGTTAACCCGCTTTTTCAGGCAAACAGGCTCACGGCGCAATATATTGTTGAGGCAAGCCCGCCCGCGAGCAGGATGAGATAGACGACTTTTCGAAACAGCGTGTTATCCGCTTTCTTATGCAGAAACGAGCCGATGAGTATGCCAACCGCCATTACGGGTATGCACCATGCGAAAGAGATGAAGGTTTCCGCCGTGTATACATCCATCCAAACGAGGCGGATCACGAGGCTTATGACGTTTACGCTGAACCAGAGCGCGCTCATCGTGGCGCGAAAGGCGCCCTTGTCCTTGAGCTGCTCGTTGGCGTAGATGGCGATGAGCGGCCCGCCCGCGTTGAACATGCCTTGCACGAGCGCGCCGAGTATGAGCGCGATATACTGGGACGCTTTGCCAAGCGCGGGCGGCTCCTGCTTTTTGACGAAGTGGTGCCACGCGCCGCGCGCCCCGGCGGCGCAGGTGGCGACACCCAGCAGCAGCTTCAAGATGGGTTCGTACTGCGAGAGCGCGGCGAAAGCGGCGAGCCCTATCGGCAGGAAGGGCAGCACGAGCAGCGTGATTTTTGCGTACTCCCGCCAGTTGACGCGCTTGAGGTTCAAAAAGAAGATCGTGCCGCCGGAGGCGATGGAGTTGAGCGCGAGCAGGGACACCGCCTTTGAGGTGCCGATGGCGATGGAAAGGAAGGGCAGCGCCATCGCCGTGGAGCCGAAGCCCGCAAAGCTCTCGATGCCGTGCGCGAAGAAGGCGAGGATGTAGTACCAGATCATAGGCGCGTTTCCATATAGGCGCGCCGTATTTCCTCAGGCACGAGCGAGCCTCCCGTGAGCCACGCGACATGCGTCGCGTTCCGCATATGGACGGCAAGTTCGTGCTTTGCGATATATTCGTTTCCCTCGGGATAGGAGAAAAGCCCCCGCGGCCCCGCGAAGGCCGCGCAGGCGGAAGGTTCCGCAAAAAGCCCTTCGTTCTCAATAAGCGCGCGCATTTCATCGTAGAGCGCGGCGTCCTGCACGGTGAATTCGCCGGATAAAATATGCTCCATCACGCGCCCCACGAAGCCGGAGGGTCTGCCCACCGCAAGGCCGTCTGCGTGCGTTTTGCCCGTAAGGCCGATGTCGGTCACGGCAATGTCGCTGTGCTTGCCCGTCGCCATGCCAAGCAGCATGCAGGGCGCCTGCACGGGTTCTGTGAAGAACACATGCACATCGTCCCCGTAGACGAGCTTGAGGCCAAACGCGATGCCGCCAGGACCCCCGCCCACGCCGCAGGGGATGTAAACAAAAAGCGGATGCGCCGCGTCCACGGCAACGCCCGCGTTCTTTAATTGCGCGTCGAGGCGTTTGGCCGCCACCGCGTAGCCCATAAAGAGGTCGCGCGAGTTTTCGTCATCCACAAAATGGCTCATGGGGTCCGCGTCGGAGCGCTTGCGCCCCTCGGCCACGGCCGCGGAATAATCGCCCGCGTATTCAATGACGTTCACGCCCTTTTGGCGAAGCAGATCCTTTTTCCACTGCCGCGCGTCCGCGCTCATGTGCACTGTGGCCTGAAAGCCCAGCGCCGCGCTCATGATGCCGATGGAAAGCCCGAGGTTGCCCGTAGAGCCCACCTGCACCGCGTAGCGCGAGAAGAAGGCGCGCGCCTCGTCTGAGGTGAGCTTTTCATAGCTCTTCCCCTCGCTGAGAAGGCCGCCCGCTATGGCGAGTTCCTCTGCGTGCTTCAACACCTCGTAGATGCCGCCGCGCGCCTTGATGGAGCCCGCGATGGGCAATTCGCAGTCGAGCTTGGCGAAAAGCCTTCCGGTAAAGCCCGCGCCAAGGCGCGCCTTCATGGCAGGCAGTTCCCGAAGCGGGGACTCGATGAGACCGTGTGCCCCCTCCGTTTCGGGAAAGCGCGCACTGATGTAGGGCGCAAAGCGCGCGAGCCGCGCGCGCGCGTCCTCCACGTCCGCCTCGCCGATGTCGAGGGCGCAAAGGGCGCTTTTCGCGTCCGTCAGCTTGGGGTTGAGCCATGCGCACGCCTTCGCGGCGGCAAGGGTTTTCACGATGGGCAATTCTGATTCGTACAAGGTTTCGCCTCCCGTATACAAGCAATCGGATTCATTGTACATGTGCGGAGCGAAAGGCGCAAGCGGGAGTGCGCTTATATTTTTATGAAAGAAAAGCTCCCGCATTTTGGCGGGAGCTTCTGTTTGCGCGAGTTTTAGATTTCTCCGAGCCAGCCGTCCGCGGCGCCGAGCTCCTTGACGAATACATGTCCCGAATCTTCCTTGTGCTTGGTCTGGTGATATTTAAATATCACATGCGTTGCATCGAGCTTACCCACGATCTCGATTTTTCCCGTGGGATGCGAGAGGCAGTATTTAAAGCATTTGCCCTGCCCGCTCTGCATGGCTTTCGCCCCTTCCACGATGTCGCATCCCTCGAGGAAAGGCACCTGGAAATTGGTTTTCACGCCCGTGACAGGCCTGCACTGGAACACATAGTAGGGCACCACGCCAAAGGCCGTCAGCTTTTTCAACAATGCCCCGAGCACCTCGGGGGAATCGTTCACGCCGCGAAGGAGCACGGTCTGGTTTTTCACCACGATGCCGCAGCGAAGCAGCGCCCGTATGGCGGCATGCGCCTGAGTGGTGAGCTCGTTGGGGTGGTTGAACTGCGTCACGAGGTAGATCTGCTTCTTTTGCGTATAGCGCTCGAGCACGGAAAGGAGCTTTTTGTCCTCGATGATGCGCATGGGGTACACCACGGGCATGCGCGAAGCGATGCGGATGAGGTCGATGTGGCCGATCTGCGTCAGTTCATCGAAATAGCGCTCCAGCGTGGACGTGGGCAGCATCAGCGAGTCCCCGCCGGAAAGTATGACGTTGCTGATTTCCTCGTGCGCGCGGATATATTCGACCATTTCGTCAAAATGGCTCAATATCTCCTCGTCGGTCAGGCCCACCAGCCGCTTGCGGAAGCAGTGGCGGCAGTACATGGCGCAGCGGTTCGTGGTCAGCACCAGCGCGCTTTCCTCATATTTGTGCTGCACGCCGGAAACCACGGTATTGCTCGCTTCCCCGCTGGTGTCAAACTCGCCCTCCACGTCAAACTCGCCCACCGCGGGCACGCACATCTTTCGTATGGGGTCGTCCGGATCGTCCAGGTTGATGAGGGATAGATAATAGCGCGGGATGGACATGGGGTAATGCTCGAGCAGGTCTCCCAGCTTGCGCTTCTCCTCCTCGCTAAATCCCAGCACAGGGGAGAGCTGGGAGATATCGGTGACATTGTTTTTCATTTCTTCTTGCCAAAACATATAATAAGTCCCCTTTCATGAGATTAAAATGAAATTAATTTTCATAAAGCAAATCAACAACAAAAGAAGTGAAGGATTTAACTTTTTTCTATTCTATCACGATGAATCAACAGAAATCCAGTTTATTTGAATATGGAAATTTGAAAATTTTGTGAACACTACAGGCCGACTATTTCCGACAAGCGTCGCCAAATTGCGCGCTGTGCGGCGATAAAAAAACCGATGCGGGCGTTTTGAAGCACAAAAAAGAGGCTTGCGCCTCTTTTAAGTTCAGGCCGTTTTCAGTTGATGCCGTAGCGCTTCTTGAAGCGGTCGACGCGTCCGCCCGTATCCACCAGTTTCTGGCGGCCGGTATAGAACGGATGGCATTTGGAACAGATTTCGACCTTGAGCTCGCCCTTGACGGAGCCGCTCTTGAAGGTCTCGCCGCAGGCGCAGCGTACGACGCACTCGCCGTAGGACGGATGGATATCCTTCTTCATGGTAGTTCTCCTTCTGGTAATTGCTGGGCGCAGAGCGCAATCCCGCCCTGCTGCTGCATCCGGACGCATCCGAACAGCAAGCATTATAACCCGAACGCGAGCGAAAAAGCAAGGTTTTTTTCAGTTGTTTATCCTTTTTCCGGCCGAAAATCCGTCTTTTTCGTAGATTTTGTTCCAGCTGCTCAGGCGCTGTATGAATTCGTCGTTCGTGTCGGTGCGCTCGAGCATGGCGATGAGCTGCTCCGTCACGTCCGAAGGATTGCCGGAGGAAAGTGTGCGGCGCATGTTGTACACGCCTTCGAGTTCTTCGCGGCTCAAGAGCAGTTCCTCGCGCCGCGTGCCGGACTTATAGATGTCGATGGCGGGAAAGATGCGCTTCTCGCTCATCTTGCGGTCGAGATGGATCTCCATGTTGCCCGTGCCCTTGAACTCCTCATAGACGATGTCGTCCATGCGCGAGCCGGTTTCGATGAGGGCGGTGGCGATGATGGTGAGGCTGCCGCCGTTTTCGATGTTGCGCGCCGCGCCGAAGAAGCGCTTGGGCTTATGCAGCGCGCCGGGGTCCATGCCGCCGGAAAGGGTTTTGCCCGTGGCCGGTATGGTCAGGTTATACGCGCGCGCAAGGCGCGTGATGGAATCCATGAGCACCACCACGTCCCGCCCCTGCTCGACGAGGCGCATTGCGCGCTCCTGCGTCATCTCGGCGACGCGGGTATGATGCTCGGGCAGCTCGTCGAAGGTGGAATAGAGCACCTCGCCCTTGATGGAGCGCTGCATATCCGTGACCTCCTCCGGCCGCTCGTCGATGAGCAGCACGATGAGGTGCACGTCGGGATAGTTGGTGGAGATGCCGTGGGCGATGTTCTTTAAAAGCGTTGTCTTGCCGCTCTTGGGCTGGGAAACGATCATGCCGCGCTGACCCTTGCCGATGGGGGAGATGAGGTCGATGAGGCGTATGGCGAGATTCTGGTCGCGGCCGAGGCCCTTGGATTCGAGCGTGAGCCGCTCGTTGGGGAAGATGGGCACAAGCTCCTCGAACGGACGGCGCGTCTGCGCCTTTTCCGGCTCCTCGCCGTTGATGGCGGTGATGTACAAAAGCGCGAGGAAGCGCTCCCCCTCCTTGGAGGGGCGCGTTTTGCCCGTGACCATGTCGCCGGTCTTCAGGCCGAAGCGGCGTATCTGGGCGATGGAAACATAAACGTCCCTGTTGCCGGGGAGGTAATTGTCGCTGCGCAAAAAGCCGTAGCCGTCCGGCAGCACTTCCAGCACGCCCTCGCAGTCCCCGCAGGCGCCGCCCTCGAGCATTTCGGGCACGGCGGGGTTGCTGGTTCCGTATTCCTTATTATAATAGCCTTCGGGCTTTGGCGCGCGGAAATCCTCCGGCATCTCCATGGGAGCGTAGCCGGGGGGATAGCCGCCGTAGTTCTCCTGCCTGTAGGGCTGCTGATAGCCCTCCTGCCTGTAGGGCTGCTGCTGATAGCCCTCCTGCCTGTAACCCGGGTCGCGCCCGCGCGCGTCGTACCCCTGGTTGTAACCGCGCGCGCCTGAAGCGCCGCCGTAGCCCTGCTGATAGTCCTGCCGGGGCTGGCGCGGCACATAGTTCTGGTTGTTGTAGCGGCGCTGGTAATTGTTCTGGTAATCTTGCCGGGGCTGCTGCGGCCGGTAAGGCTGCTGGTAGCGCGGGCGCTGCTCGTAGGCGTCCTCGCGATGGGGCATCGGGGGCCGCTCGGCTTCCGGCGCGGCCTCACCCGGGGCGAGGGGCACTGTTTCTTCGCTCTGCGCGGGCGCGCTTGTAACCTCCTGCGCCTCGCCCTCGTCCGCGGAGAAGGCATCCGGCACCACGCCGCCGTTCATGATGATGTCCACAAGCTCGTTCTTGCGGTACTTCGTGAGGGATTTCGCCCCCTGGAGTTTTGCGATCTCGCGCAGATCGCCAAGGCTTTTTTCTAAAAGCTGTTCTCGTGTCACAATATTGCTCCTTTCAAGAACGCACAAAAAATGATTGCATAGAAAAATAAAAAAACTAAAAATATAGTTCGCATGCTTACTTATCAGTATTATGCCCTTATTCTGGAAAATAAAACATCATATCCGAAGGGAGAACGCGTGCGCGTCCTGTCACACTGATCGTAGATATCTTCCCATAACCGCGGTTTGTTGTCAAGCGGTTGAAGCATCATTTAACAACGTATGAACGCATATATTACATCGAATACAGGCAAAGCCGAAGGAGGATGCAAATGGACAGGACGACGCTTGAATCCGGCGTGGCGAGAATACGCACGCACAACGTGCATATCGACGGCAGGGAGGTCATCACCATCACCGCCGTGAAGGACGTGGAGAGCTTCAACGATCAGGAGGTGCAGCTTGTGACGGACGCGGGGGATTTGCGCATCGAGGGCGGCAATCTGCACATCACGCGACTGAGCCTTGAGGACGGGCAGGTCGTGGTGGAGGGCGAGATCGCGGCGCTGGAGTATTCCGAGCCCGCCGAGCAGCGCGGCTCGCTGTTCTCAAGGATGTTCAGATGACGGGCGGCCGGGTGGTCGAGGAGCTCAAGGTGCTCGCCGGCTGCTTCGTGACAGGGCTTGCCGTGGGCATGCTCTACGACGTGTTCCGCTTCCTGCGGCTGCCCTTTCCCGCGTCGCGCCTGCGGGACGCCTTCTTCGACATCCTCTATTATGCCGCGGCGGGCGCGCTTTGCGCCCTCGCGCTCTATGAGCTCAACGGCGGCTCGCCGCGCCTCTACGCGCTTGCGGGCTTCGCGCTGGGCGCGTTTGCGTATATCAAAACCGTCAGCGATGCGATCACCCTCTCCGTGCGCGGGGCCGCGCGCAGGTTCCGCGCACGGCGCGAGAGGCGCGCCCAAAGGCAAAACAAGGGAAAATAGACCTTGAAATCTTTCCATTTCTGGAGTATATATAAGTATAAGGAAAAATATCCTTTTCGTATGGCCGGAGGCACTATGGCGCCTAAACGCAAATTCAGGGCAACGCCGCGCTTCGTCGCACTGGTTATGCTGGTGTGCGCTATTTTTGCATGCGCGGCGTTCTTCTCGCAGGAGAAGAAGCTCTCCGAGGTGCGCGCGACGCAGGACGAGCTGGAGAGCCGCTATGCCGAGCTCCAGGCGGAGGAGCAGCGCCTCGAATATATGATAGAATACGCCAAGTCCGATGAGTACCGCATCCAGTACGCGCGAGAGAAGCTGGGGCTGGTGCTGCCCGACGACATCAAGTTCAACATCAAGGATAAATGAACCCTTTGGGTAATTGGTAATTGAGAATTGACAATTAGCTGAATAAGGAACGGCTTCCGCTTTATATAGTAGGAGCCGTTTTTGTGTGGGTATATATCGGTCTGGGCGTTCACCGCAGGCGGACGATTGAAAAGCGTTCCGCTCGCGTGCTATACTCAAATGCAGTAAAACCGCATGAGGTATTAACAATATGAAGCAAACCCGCTCCTTCCCGGCTTTGACCGTCACGCAAAAAGGCGAAAGATGGCTTCGCCGCCCGCACCCCTGGGTGTATGCGAGCGACCTTGCTGCCGCGCCGGAAGGGCTTGTAAACGGCTGTCTCGCGGATGTTGTGAGCGAAAAAGGCACCTACCTCGGCACGGGGTTTTACAGTCAAAAGAGCAAAATTGCCGTGCGCCTGCTTTCCTCCAACGCCAACGACCGCTATGACGAAGCTTTCTTCGCGCGGCGCATCCAATACGCCCTCGATTACCGCGTTGCCGTCATGGAGGGCGACCTTTCCTGCTGCCGCCTGGTGTTCGGCGAGGCGGACGGATTGCCGGGGCTGACGGTCGATAAGTACGCGGACGTGCTCGTCGCACAGGTGGTGTCCTTTGGCATGGAGGCAATCAAGCCCATGCTCTATGGGCTTCTCGCGGACGCGCTCGCCGCGCGGGGGGAGAGGATACGCGGCGTGTACGAACGCAATGACCTCGCCCTGCGGGAGCTTGAAGGCCTCGCGCAGGAAAAGGGCTGGTTCGA
>JAEWMV010000099.1 GCA_023393045.1 Bacillota bacterium
CGCAAGGGCTATACCAACATCTTCACGCCCTACGCGCGCGCCATGTTGCACGCCAGGCTGCCCCGCGTCGAACAGGCGCCGGAGGAGATACGGGCGCGTTTTTACGAAGCCTTCAAGCCCATGCTCGCCGGGGGCGACACGTATTTCAACCGCAATTTCTCCATGCGCTCGAGCATACCGAGGGCGAAAACGCAGGCGGAGGATGAAACATAGAAGGAATTCTGACGATTCTGTAAAGCTTCTGTCACATCTTGGCAGACTCCCTTGAATTGCGCCCGCGCGGCGGGCTATACTACAGGCGGGCTATATTACAAATGAAAAGGATGCGTCAAGGCGGTGATACTATGAAAATCGGCCAGTTCACGGATTCATTTTATCCCATCGTAGACGGGGTCGGCCGCGTGGTGTATCAATACGCGCGCATGCTGCCCGCAATGGGCGACGAGTGCTATGTGATCGCGCCCATGGTGGACACGGGCTACCGGGGTGGTTACCCCTTTGAGCTTATCGACTACACGGGCATGCCCGTGCCCGGCTCGCCCCAGTACAAGGCAGGGCTCGCGTTGCTGGACAGGCATTACAGCGAGCGCATCGAGGAAGTGACGCTCGACATCGTGCACGCCCATACGCCCTTCTTCGCAGGGCAGGAGGCGCTTCGCCTCGCCATCAAGCACGACGTGCCGCTCGTGGGCACCTTCCATTCCAAGTATTATGATGATTTTTACAAGGCCACCCGTGCGGAAGTGCTCGCAAACATCGGCGTGCGCTTTGTAGTCGAATTCTACGACAGGTGCGACGAGGTGTGGGCGGTGAGCGAATCCTCCGCGCGCGTACTCGCGGATTACGGCTACAAGGGCGAAATCAGGGTGATGGAGAACGGCACGGAGCTTCGCCCCATACGAGAGGAGGACAAGCTTGCCGCGGCAGCCAAGTTCGGCATCGACCTCGCTTACCCCGTGCTGCTCTACGTGGGGCAGATGAACTGGAAGAAGAACATCGGCCTCATACTCGAGAGCGCGGCGATGCTCAAAAGTTCAGGCAGGCGCCTGAGCGTGGTGCTCACCGGGCAGGGGCCGGACGAGCAGGCGATTCGCAGCAAGGTCGGGGAGCTGAACCTTTCGGGCTGCGTGATCTTCACGGGTCACGTTTCGGACAACGCGCTGCTCGACGGGCTCTACCAGTGCGCGTCGCTCTTCGCCTTCCCGTCGCTCTACGACACCTTTTCCCTCGTGATGCGCGAGGCTGCGGCCATGGGTACGCCCTCCGTGCTCTCGCGCGGCAGCGCCGCCGCGGAATCGGTACAGGACGGGTTCAACGGCCTTTTGTGCGATCCGACGCCGGAATCTTTCGCCCAAGTGGTGCGCGAGAATATGGAGGATCAAGAAAAACTCGCCGCGCTGGGTAAGGCGGCGAGGGAGACTATCCCCATAGGCTGGGAGGGAGTTATGCAAAAGGTGCGCGCACGCTATGCGGAGCTCATTGAAAACTGCCGCACCGAGGAGATGCGAAAGCGCCACGCGATACTGCGCGCGAAGGCTCTTCGCGAGAGCAAATTGCTGAATAAAACAAGGAAAATGGACTGAAAAAGAAAGCTAGAAATCCTCAGCCGCGCCGCCAAGCTGCGCGGCATCGATATATTTTTTGGTAAAGACCACCTCAAGCGCGATGCCCGCGATGATGATGAGAAAGCCGGCGAAGCCGACGAGGTCGGGCAGCTCCCCGATGAAGAGCGCTACCCACAGAGGGCTTAGCACCATCTCGACGGGGCTTATCATGGAGGCGTGCGCGCTCGTGGTGTAGCGAAGGCCGATGGTGTAGAGCACATACCCGAGGCCGAACTGGCCGATGCCCAGCGCCGCGAGGAGTATCCAGGAGGGCGTATCGAGCGCCTTGAGCGCGCCCACGCCGTCAAAGCCGAAAACCAGGGGCAGCACCACCACCGCCATGAACAGGATCTCTAGGCTTACGATGCCGATGGGGTTCTCCTTGCCGATGTCCTTGTTGAGCATGGTCAAAAGCGCAAACCATACGCCCGTCGAGAGCGCGATGAGGTTGCCGAGCATCGTGACGCTTTCGGCGCGCGAGAACATGGAGACGATGACGCCTATGAGCAGCACCGCAAGCGGCAGCGCGCGCCGCCAGTAAAAGGGCTGGCCCTTGGCGCGCGCCACGACGTAAATCCATATGGGCGCGGTGTACTGCATACCCACGGCGATGGAGGCGCTCGTATGCTTCACCGCCAGCACGATGCACGCGCTTTGCACAGTGAAGACGACGAGCGTTAAGAGCAGCTTCCAGTTCCATTCAATTTTCTTCGGCCGGATGAAGGCGGCGTAAAAAACGCCCGCGATGAGCGCGCGCATGCCCGCGATGAGCAGCGCGTTGAGGTTGAGGCTTTTAATCAAAACGGAATTCGCGCTCCAAAAGAGCGCGGCAATAAAGACGAGCAGCAGCCCTTTTGTATTTTTGGTCATTTCTCGTCCCCCAGCATACGGCGGAGCTTCCTTGCGCCCGCGTCGTCCAGAAGGGCGGTGATGAACGTGCCGTCCTCGCGGTGTTCTTCGGAAAGGATGCGGCCCTCGTTGCGCACGAAGGTCATCGCGTCGTATTTCGCATAAGGGATGAGCGCGTCGACGGCCTTGCGCGAACGGCCCAGTTCCTCCTCGACGCGCGCGAGCAGCTTTTCGACGCCCGCGCCGTCAAGCGCGCTGATAAAGAGCGCGCCGGGCTTGCCGGTGGGCTTTTCAGCGAGCTTATCCGCCTTATTGAAAACCTCTATACGCGGGATATCGCTTGCGCCCAGCGAGGATAAAACATCCTCCACCACCTGCATCTGCGCCGTGTAATACGGGCTTGAAACGTCCACGACGTGCAATACGAGGTCCGCCATCACAACCTCCTCGAGCGTGGAGCGAAACGCCTCGATCAGATCGTGGGGCAGCTTGTTGATAAAGCCCACCGTATCGGAAAAAAGCGTCGGGGTGCCGTTTGGCAACTCCACCTGCCGCACCACGGGGTCGAGGGTCGCAAAGAGCTTGTCCTCCGCAAGCACACCCGCGTGGCTCACAGCGTTGAGCAATGTGGACTTGCCCGCGTTGGTGTACCCCACGAGGGCGACGAGGGGCGTCGCCCCCTTCTCGCGCCGCGCGCGGCGAAGGCCGCGCTGCTTGTCCACTTCCTCCAGTTCGCAGGTCAATTCATAAATGCGCCTGCGTATGCGCCTGCGGTCGATCTCCAGCTTCTTTTCGCCGGGGCCGCGCGTGCCGATGCCGCCGCCGAGGCGGGAGAGCGCAACGCCCTGCCCCGCAAGGCGCGTGAGATTGTATTTGAGCTGCGCGAGTTCCACCTGAAGCACGCCCTCGCGCGACTGCGCGCGCTGGGCGAAAATGTCGAGTATGAGCGCGGTGCGGTCTATCACGCGCACGCCGAGCGCACTTTCGAGGTTGCGCGCCTGCGTGGCGGTGAGCTCGTCGTCGAAGATGAAAAGGTCGGCTTCCGTCGCGGAAGCGAGCAGCTTCAGTTCGTCTACCTTGCCGCTGCCCACGTAGGTCGCGGTATCCATGGAGCGGCGCTTTTGCGTCTCGCGCCCCACGACCTTCGCGCCCGCGGTTTTGGCAAGCTCGGCAAGCTCCTCTATGGTGTCGTAGGCCGCGTCGTTTTCAAGGCCCACGAGTATGGCGCGCTCCGGCCGTTCGTCCGTCGTATCCACAACGGAGGCTTTGAGCCGCTCGTCCGCGAGGCGTATTTCATCGAGAAGCAGCTTGTTGGGCAGGCGATAGGGGCGAAGCGGGCCGTAGACGAGCGCCTCGCGCTCGCCGTCCTTCATGTCGCCCAAAAAGGCGGCGTAGAAATTCGTTGCGCTGCCGTCCGGGGCGACGCCCACGGAGGCCATGGAATCGAGCTTCATGCTGCGAAGCGTGCCCAGATCCACGGCGGAGGGACGTCCGTCCCCGCCGGGATGCGTGTGCAGGCAGCGCGCGCCGCATAGCCTGTCCGCGTTGCGCACGAGCCGCACGTCCGGCATATCCACCTTGGCGGAATCGCCAAGGGACACGTCCGCGATGGAACCATCCCGCGCGATATAGACCGATACCTCGCGGTTGAGTATGCCCGTGAGCGCGCAGATTTCCGCCACGAGGGCGTGCGAGGCGAATTCATCCCCCGCCATGCGCATTTCGTAGAGCGCGCCAATGCGCGCGAGCAAAGACTCCCTTATGCCCTCGGTGTTGCCGTTGACCTTTTTTGCCATAAACGCTCCGTTACTTGATTTTGATGCCGTATATGAGGCCGCCGCGCGTGCCCACGACCACCGTGTTTTCAAAGACGGCGGGGGAGGCCTCCACGTTGGAGCCGAGCGGCGCCTCGAAGAGTATGGTGCCCGTTTGCCCGTCGATGAGGTGGATGTAGCCCGTCGAGTTGCACTGGATGAGGTAGCCGTACCCGTTTTGATCGTAGATGGCCACGGGGCTCGACCACGGGTAGCCCGCGAAGTCGCAAGTCCACACCATATGTCCGTCCGCCTTGGAGAGGGCGACGAGCTTGCCGCGCGAGCCGTCCGTCATGGCGACGGGCACGAAGATGAGGTCGGAGAGCGACCCTTTGCCCATCGCAAGCGTGCCCTGCACGCCGCCCGACACGCCCATGACGGTCTGGCAGCGGTAATCGTTGTTCGTCCAGATGATTTCGCCCGTCACGGCGTCAATCTTCCAGATGGGGATGAGCGCTTTGGATTCCGCGCTCTCGCGCCAGCCGCCGTGGAAGGAGGTGGAGGTATACACATACGGATGGCCGTTTTCAAGCTCCAGCACGGGCGTGCAGTTGGTATCATCCAAGGTATCCTGCACCCAGTCGAGGGTGAGCGTATTGAGGTCGAGGCACATCAGATGGCCGCCGTTGTCGGAGAAAATCGCGTGGCCGCGCCAGATGATGGCGCTGTCCTCCACGCCGAGCCACCAGCCTTGACTGCCGTCTTTCGCCTGCGTATTCGTGCGGCTGCCCTTGTAGCGCCACTTGACCACCTCGGGACTGACGGAAATCGTGCCCGCCTGCGGGTCGTATTGCGTATTGAGCTTGATGATGTAGAGTATGCCCGACTCGCCGGGATAAACGAGCGTATCCGTTTCCGCGTCGACCAGAGCGGAGCTGTCGAAGTAGGCCAGGTCGCGCAGGGAGAAGCCGTCCTTCTCGCCGAACTCGTAGAGGATCTTCCCGTCGATGAGGCTGATGATGAAGGCGTGGCTCGAGCCCTCACCCTTCTGGGCGCTGTCGTCGCCGGAGCCCACGTACATGAGCGGATAGCCGCGCGGATCGAGGGCGCCTGCCCCCTTGAAGGGGAAACCTCCCATTTTGATGGGTTCGCGCGTCCTCTCGCCCGTGTCCATGTCAAGGAAGTAGATATGCCCGTCCATGGTGGCGTAGATGACCTCGACGAGATCCGTTTTCGCCTTCGCCGCGGTGTTGAGGTTCATGATCTGCTTCGTTTCCTCCGGCCAGCGCACGATGAGGGGCTGGCCCGTCCAGCCGCAGCCCGTCCAGGAGCCCGAACCGTATACCTTGGGGACGCTGCCCACGTTAGCCGTCCACGCGCCATCCACGTCGAGCGTCTTTTGTGTCATGTTGGCAATACCGTAGGAGGCGGTGTCGCGGAAGTTGTTGCCGCGGAAGGTGATGATGCCCTCGAGCGCGGTGTATTCGCTGCCCACGGAAAAGTCGAGGGGGTTGCTTGCAAGGTAGGTCGATACGATGGAGCCGTCGACCTGGATGGCCGTTTCCATGCCGAAGTCGGAAGGTCTTGTGCCATCCACCGCCGCGGGGTTGAACTCCGGAAGCGGCGTGGGCGTGGGCTCTATCGTTTCCGTCGGTTCAATCGAAGCGCTCGGCGAGGGCGTGGGCGTGCCGAACAGGCCGTCCCAGAAGCCGGGGCTGTTCGTGCCGCCCGGCGTTTTTGTCGGGTCCGTGTTTTCGCCTCCCCCCAGGGAGGAGAGCGCCACGATGCCAAGCGCGAGCGCGATGATGAACAATATCAGAATGATGACGAACTTGCCGGTGACCCTGCGCCTTCTGCGGCGGTGATTTGCCATTTCGTGTGCCTCGTTTTCAATTATTTTCTTACCAAATTATTATAGCCCTTTTTTATAGTGCGGACAAGCCAAAGGGATGATGCGTTTGTAAACATTTGGGCATAGCGGCGCTTGATTAGCGGGGGATTTTATCATATAATCTATCTGAAATCGGAGGTCTATCATGCTTCGTTCGCTCAACAAGCTCTATCGCGCCGCCTGAACGTAAAGGGCCGCGCCAAGCGGGACGGTAAAAAGCCGCCCCTGTGTGTTTGTGCTCTTTACGGCGTTTTTTTGCCCAAAGCACAAAAACATCAGGAGGCTTTTTATGTTCAAAGGGCTTGTTTTCTTTATCAAAAATGGCTGGAAATACGACAAACTCTATATCCTGTGGCAGGCGCTCTATCAGCTTGTGAATTCTGCGCTGCCCATCGCGGTGGCGGTGCTGCCACGCTACATCATCGATGAACTGATCGGCGCAGGAAACACGTCAAAGCTTGCGCTCTATGTGGTGGCGCTCGCGGGGTATACGCTTGTTGCGGGCGCGTTCTCCGCCTTTTTACGGTGGGACGGCTTTACGCGACGCTGCCGGGTCGCGGCGGCGTTCGGGCTCGACCTTCACCGGCGGCTGGCACTTGCGGACTATGCGAACCTTGAAAGTCCGGATTTTCTCGACATGCAGGAAAAGGCGAAAAAGTTCCTCTATTGCGACTATCATGGCTTCGGCTATCTGCTCGATTGCGCGATGGACGTCGTCGGCGCGCTGCTCACGCTCGCGGGGCTCGGCT
>JAEWMV010000103.1 GCA_023393045.1 Bacillota bacterium
CTCCGTACCTGCCTCGGCGGATACGATGAATTCCGTATGGCTGACGCTCGGGGTGAGCGTTTGGCTCTTGGGCATGGCGGCCATGCTGTGCTACAGCCTCGTCGCCCATTTTCGCCTGAAAAGGAAGATCGCGGACGCGACGCGCGTCGAGGGCAACGTATACGAAACGGACGCCATCGCCTCCCCCTTTGTCTATGGCATATTCCGGCCGCGCATCTATCTGCCGCTGGGTTTATCCAAAACGGAAAGGAGATATGTGCTGCTGCACGAGCGCACGCATATTGCCCGAAAGGATTACCTCGTCAAACCCTTCGCGCTGCTCACGCTGGCCGTACACTGGTTCAACCCCGTGATATGGTTCGCTTTCAAACTGATGAACCTCGACATGGAGATGAGCTGCGACGAACGCGTGATCCGCGAATTCAATCGGCAGGAAACCGCGGATTACGGAGAGGCGCTCCTGCGCCTTCGCGTGCAGCGCCCCCTCGTCGCGGGCAGCCCTGTGGCTTTTAATGAAAACGGCACGACAGGGCGCATCCGCAATGTGCTCAATTACAAAAGGCCCGCTTTCTGGGCGGTGACGCTCGCCGTCGCCGCGGCGGCGGTCGCGTGCGTGTGCCTTGTTTCCAACCCGAAGCGGGAGGCGGAGGGCAAGGGAGAGGGCGAAGCGCTCGCTACCCCCTCTCCGACTGAGCCTGCGACGACCCCTGCCCCGACGGAAACCTCGATCGTCGTGCCCCCCGGAGTGAGCGTTGTCATTGCCGAAAACGGCAATGTTACTACCACCATCGCCCCTGAGATGCTGGAGCAGATGATTCTCGATCATCTGGACGAAATAACGGCAGCGTTCGTTTATGACGTGCAGCAGCATACCTTAACGATGAAGCCGGTCGGTTCGGATATATCGGATTACGTGGAGTTTCAAAAGCGCCTGCTCGAAGTGGAACTGTCGCCATCCCCGGAGGGCAGCGCGACGCCATAAAGACACGGCGGACGCGAATCCCGCCACCCGACACCTCCATTTTGCCTGCGGGGAAATCAATCCCCCGCGGGCTTTTGCCGTAAGAAAGCGGTAATGCGCCTGTCGCTCCTTGCGCGCTTATGGTATAATAACAGCCAAAGCACAGACATTCTTATAAAAAGGCATTTCAACTGAACAAATTCGCAGGGAAAGTACGAGGTAGGCGGCATATGCTTCCGGCGCAACGCAAGCATCCTTCGCTCTGGGCGAAGCTCAAAACCATTCAAAAGGGCGTCTACATACCGCGCATTCGGCTTGAAGCGGCCATTTATAAAAGTGCGGAACCCGTACCCTCTGCCGAACTGGACGAAGGGCTGTTCGCGCGCGCGTCCTTGCGCGAGGCGTGGGGGCGGGAATACGCCTGCGCGTGGCTCAGACTCACGGGCGTTGTGCCGCAGGGCGTGGAAGAGCCGTACCTTCTCATCAAAAACACGGGCGAAGGGCTACTCTATACCGAGGACGGCACGCCTTTTGACGCCGTCACTTTCGTTTGGACAAACGGCGATCTTCCGCAAAGCGCCGGGAAATTGCGCGCGGCAAAGCTGCCCTATCGCGCGGGGGAGCGCTTTACGCTCTATCTCGACTGCGGGTACAACGGCTTTATCCCGATGGACTTTGCACAGGGCATATTTTCCGGCGCGTGGGTAGCCCAGCGCAGCGAGGCGGATTACGCCTATCATTATGACTATCTCGCCCTGCTCCTGCTCGCGGGGGCGACGGAAGACGGCGCGCTCGAAGCGGAGCTGACGCAGGCGCTGGCGCGCTCGTACCGCGCATATGCGCGCGATGAAGCCGACACCGCGCGCAAGACCCTCGCGCCGTACCTTGCCGAACCTTCGGTCGATGCGCTGACTTACACCGCCATCGGCCACGGCCACCTCGACCTCGCGTGGCTCTGGCCCATGCGGGAAACCGTGCGCAAGGCGGCGCGCACCTATTCCATCGCGCTCAAAAACATAGAGACCTATCCGTGGTACATATACGGCACGAGCCAGCCGCAGCAGCTTTTGTGGATGAAGGAGCATTACCCGAGCATTTATGCGCGCGTGGTCGAGGCCATACGCGCGGGGCGCATCGAGGCGCAGGGGGGCTTTTTTGTCGAGTGCGACACCAATCTGCCCTGCGGGGAATCGCTCGTGCGCCAAACGCTCTACGGCATGCGTACATGGCGGGAGGAGACGGGGCAAGTCCCGCGCATGTGCTGGCTGCCCGACACCTTCGGGTACAGCGGCAACCTGCCGCAGATCATCAAAAAATGCGGCATGGACTATTTTTCCACCATCAAGCTTTCCTGGAACAAGGTGAACGCCTTCCCCTACCGCACGTTCTACTGGCAGGGCATAGATGGCAGCCGCGTGCTCGTGCACATGCCGCCCGAGGGGGATTACAACAGCGCGGCGGGCGCGCACAATCTCCTTAACGGCAAGGCGCTCTATCCGGAAAAAGAGCTGAACACGGCGCTGCTCGTATACGGCTCGGGGGACGGCGGCGGAGGTCCCGCAGAGCGGCATGTGGAGCTTGTGGCGCGCGAATTTTCCCTGTGCGGCTTGCCCAAAGTGCAGCCGGGGCGGGCGATAGATTTCTTCGACGCGCTCGCGAAAAAGGAAATCCCGCACAGCTACGCGGGCGAGCTTTATTTGGAAACCCATCAGGGCACCTACACCACGCAAGGCAGAAACAAGCGCTTTAACCGCCTGTGCGAGCGGCTTTTGCACGAGGCGGAGGCGGCATGGGCGCTCTCCCCGGAAAAACAGCCCTATCCGAAGGAGGAGTTGGATGACCTCTGGCGCAAGCTCCTTCTCTTCCAGTTCCACGACATCATACCCGGCTCGTCCATAGGCAGGGTTTATCAGGAAACCACGCCGTGCTATCAGGTGATGGCGGAAAAGCTCAACGCCCTTGTGGAAGACGCGCTCGCCTTGGGACAGGACGGGGAAGAGAAAGTCCTGTGCGCGGTCAACCTCACCTCGTTTGCGCGGGAGGAATACGTCAAGCACGGGGAAACATGGTATCGCGCCGTCGTGCCGCCCTACGCCGCGCGGCGCATGGAGGCGGCCGGGGGCAACGCGCCCGAGCTTGCCGCCGCGAAGGACAGGCTCACAAACGGCCTTCTCACGCTGACCTTCGGCGAGGACGGGGAAATCGTCTCCTGCCGGGATAAAAACGGGCGGGAATTATCGGGCGGCTGCCTCAACCGCCTCATGCTCTATCAGGACCGCTTCGTATACCCCTTCAACGCGTGGGATATTGAGCGCAAGTATTATAAGCGGAGCGCCCGCGCGCTCAGGCCCGCGGCCGTCGTCACCTATGTGGACGGCATGCGCGCCGTGCGGCAGAGCGAGTACCGCTTTGGTAAATCGAAGCTCGTGCAGCAGGTTATATTGGAGGCGGACAGCGACACCGTGCGCTTTGAAACGCGCGCGGACTGGCATGAGACATTCAAGATGCTGCGCGCGGACTTCCTGCCGCGCGATTACGGCGATACGGCGCGCTGTGAGATACAGTTTGGCAGCATAGAGCGCGCCACGACCGAGAAGAACAGCGTCGAGGCGGCGCAGTTTGAGGTGTGCGCGCACAAATACGTTGCCGTACAGGGAGGGGAGGGCGGCTTTGCGCTTTTGAACGACTGCAAGTACGGCCACCGCGTCAAAAACGGCCTCATCAGCCTCAACCTGCTGCGCTCGCCCGTGTTCCCCGACCCCAAGGCGGACAAGGGAGAGCACGCGTTCACCTACGCGTTCTGCCCGTTTGAAAAGGATGACTTCCTCAAGCCCGTGCGCGAGGGGTACAGGCTCAACAATCCCCTTCGCGTCGCAGAGAGGAGCGAAACGGAAAGCCTCGTTTCCTGTGACGACGAGGGCGTCGTGATAGAAACCGTCAAGCGCGCGGAGGATGGGCAGGGCGTCGTCCTGCGGCTCTACGAGGCGCTGGGCAAAAATGCGGACGTTCGCGTATCGACAACGTCGGCATATGAGGCGGCATACCTTACGGATATGCTTGAGGGGAATCCCCAAAAATGTTCGCTCGACGCGCTCTCCTTCACGCCTTATGAAGTTAAGACAATACTCCTTCGGGGAGGGACGCTCTGATGGAGAAGAGGGATATTTCGCCCAAAATCCAGAGGATTTCCGTCGTCACGGCGGGCTTCGGGCAGAACATGGTGCTCACGTTCGTTTCGACCTTCCTCCTCATGTACCTCACGCAGTACGCGCGCATCGGCAAGGAAGGACTCCTCGCGGTCACGGCCATCATGGCGGCGGGCAAGGTGTTCGACGCGCTCAACGACCCTTTGATGGGCGCGCTTGTGGACAGGACGCGCACGCGCTGGGGCAAGCTTCGCCCGTACATACTCTTTTCCGCGCTGCCCGTGGCGTTTTTCTCCGCCATACTCTTCTGCCTGCCGGATGCGACGGAGGCCGTCAAGCTCGCTTTCTTCGGCATATGCTATTTCCTCTGGGATATTGCCTATACGATGTGCGACGTGCCCTTTTGGGGACTCATCGGCTCCGCCTTTACGGATAAGGACGAGCGGGCGAAGACCGTATCCTACGTGCGGGCGTTCGGCTCCATAGCGCTGGGCGTTGCGACGCTCGGCGCGCCTTGGCTCGCGAAGCTTTTGAGTTTCGGGGAGGAAACGACGGGCACGGGCTGGAGCCTCGCCGCGATACTCGTGTGCATCGTGGGCATGAGCATGTTCCTCCTGGCCTTCTTCAATACGCGGGAGAAGCAGTCGGCCGCGGCGGAGCAGCAGGTGGGATTAAAGACGCTCTTTTCCACCTTCTTCCACAACAAGCCCTTGTTTCTTGTGCTGCTCGGCTCCATACTCGGCTTCGGGCGCAACATCATACAGGTGGGCGGCGCGGTGTTCGCCGTCATCGCCTATGAGGACGAGGGGTATTTTACCCTCATCGGCGCGGCCATCATCGCGGGCATAACGCTTTCCTCCTTCGCGGCGCCCGCGCTCCTTCGCCGCATCAGGGATAAGACCCTCATGATCGGCAGCACGCTCTTTGCCGTTGCGGCGTACGCCGTGATGTATTTGCTGGGTTGTGAAAACCTGTATGTGATGATGGGCATGATTTTCCTCACCGGCCTCACGCTCGGCGTGTTCATGGTGGTGCAGACCACCATGATTGCGGACGCCGTGGACGCCATGGAAAAGAAAACCGGCGTGCGCAGCGACGGCATCGCCTTCTCAAGCCTCACCTTCGTGTCAAAGCTGATGGGCTCTCTTGCGGTGCTGCTCTTTGGCGCGGTGCTCGCATCCATCGGCTATGAAAAGACGGCGGCGGTCACGGCGCACATGAAAAATGCCGTCTATATGACCATCACGCTGGTTCCCGCGGTAAGCTGCCTCGTGAGTGTGATACCGTTTTTGTTTTTCTCTATCCCCAAGGAAGGCGAGAACTGACCCTTCGGCATAAAGAAAGCCGGTGGCTGGGATGGAGAACCCTCCATTCATCCATCCGAAGGCATGGGGCGGGGATGAGTTGCCTTGGAAAAATCGCGGTTGTGCAATAATCGCCATGCTTGCCGATAGACAGGAGTCTGAAAGGAGTTTTTCGCATGAAAAAAAGTGTATTAACATCGTTAGTAATTGGCGCTGCTTTGTTTCTGGCGTCCTGCGGATATGGAAATATGAGTGATCCCTTGCCCGAAAGTTCCCCAGGGCTCACCGACGATACGTTTGTTACCCATAAAGCAAATAATACGGAACCCTCCGAAGCCGGCGGGATGACTACCCCGGAAACGCCGGAGGCAAGCATGGCAAAATGGTCGGGAATTTCAGCAGGCGGAGTTGACGAGGATGCATTTCTGGAGGATTTGGACGTGGAACTCCTTGAGGAGATTGCCACGGAGCTTCAAGCTTTAGTTGAAGAAGTGCAGCAAAAACAAATCGAAGACCCTGAATCGGTGCTTCGCGGAGAATGGCTGGGCGACATAACCGGGAGCGGCAGATATATTAATGTGGTGGACCTGGGCGACAGGGCGATGAAACCGCTATATTGGATTATATATAAAAGCGACGACCAAGGTCTTTACGAATATATTTGCTGTATGGCACTGGAAGAGCTGTCCGGTTATGATTTTACAGATGCGGATGGGATAGGTTGGGCAACGTCAAAGGATTTTCTGGATCGTTTTACCAAAAGGATTGTGGACGAGAAAAAGTGATACAAACGCCGATTGCCATGCTTGCCAATCAAATGGCGTTTGCCTTATCATTTTATGTTTATAATGCGAAATTGTAGATTTTGAACCCTAATCCAGTGTACAGTTCCTTTGTGCCCGGATTGATTGCCCGAAGGGTAATGATTTTTGCGCCGCTTTCAAAGGCATTTTTTAACGCGGTGAAGCAAACCGCTTTCGCAAATCCCTGTCTCCTGCAATCGGGGTGCGTCCCTACGAATTCAAGCGAGCAAATGCCGTTCTGATTCATAACCGCAGAGAAAGCGACAGCTACATTCTCCTTAAAACATATGTAACAATCGATCAGTCCTTTTCCGCACCATTTATAATGGTTCTCTGGATGAATATCCCTATAGCCTCCGCATAAAATTTCGTTCTGTAAGTTCGCCCAAACGGCAAAATCGGCGGGATTATCGACCCTTTTGATTAGCATGTCGCTTGCTATATTCGCCGTTCTCAATTCATTGGGAAACATCGCCATATACAGCTCGTCGCCATCCCGGGGTTCGCCGTGAACCGCTTCTTTTTCTTTATCGTGAATGAGCCTGAACAATCCGGCCGACGATTGCAAATCCCACCAAACGGGCATACCAAGCCCTTTTATGTCATCAATCCACTTAATTTGCTCATCCTTGGGTAAACCTTCAAGATGAATATCAAAAGCAAAGCTGATACCTTGTTCGCCATCTCTAGGCTTGATATAGCTGTAAACACCGTTGTTGTGATATTCCATATGTTCGGCGTCGCCAAAAAACTTCAGGTAGAAAATAGCCCCGTCATTTATATGCTTTATAATTTCTGCCGGTTTCACCTGCTATACGCTCCTTCACAATTTATCGCTGATCTGTATGTTCACCTTGACGAGGGAGATATCTCATTTTCTTATGTTGGCGCGGATTCAAACTTTCGGGCCGATACAGGATCACCCCCTGCATCAAAACCACTTGCAGGGGATATTCAAGAAGCTGTTTTTGTTTGGCTTAAATCCCAGCTTTTCATAAAATCCCGCCGCCGTTTCGGTCTCGACCGACCACTCCGAATCGGGGTAATGCTCCCTGCATCTTCTTATCAGCTCTTTCCCGATCCCCTGATTTTGAAACTTGGGCATAACGGCCAGATCATAGATAACAGACCGGAATATCCTGTCGCTCAATACCCTGACGCACCCGACCAGTTGATCATCCGCCCATGCGGAAATCACGATTGTGGAATTGATAAAGGGTACGTTGAAGTTCTTCAGCATGTCTGGGGCGATCTCCCCGCCATCGGACCATCCCACCGCCACAAACAAATCATGCAGCGCCTCGCATGGCAAATCCTTTCTTGTACTGTATGTTACGTTCATAATCTCTCCTGATATTGTATTTAGGCTGTGTTGCAAAGTGGAATTACCTAATCCTCTCTGACATAGGATGATTGCTGTTAAACTGAACCAAATCCCATAGGTTCCCATACAAATCCTTGAATACGGCAACAATTCCGTACTCTTGCACCTTGGGCTCTCTGACAAATTCGATACCAAGCTGTTTCATTTCTTCATAATCTCCGTTGAAATCATCTGTCCCCAGGAACAAGAATACTCTTCCGCTAGCTTGATTCCCAATAAATGGCTCTTGCTCTGGCTTCGATGCTTTGGCAAGCAAGATAGTAGCCCCATGTGAACCCGGAGGGGAAACAACCACCCATCGTTTATCTTGCTCCGGCTGATAGGTGTCCTCTATCAATTCAAAATGAAGTTTTTTCGTATAAAAGTCTATGGCTTCGTCATAATCGCCTACTACCAATGCAATATGTACCAGTGCTTGTATCATGAATACCCCTCTCCCAAATTCCTGTTTATTTTAGCACTCTTTCCATTTCTGCCCGGACGCGGAGCGCCAACAACCGCCGTGCTCACCGACAGGCAAGAATTCATGCTGATCGCGCATTTCATTTGCTCGCTGCG
>JAEWMV010000165.1 GCA_023393045.1 Bacillota bacterium
GGGGATACCTTCGCCTACTTCGTGGGCGTGAGCTTTGGCAAGCGCAAGCTCTGCCCGGAGCTGAGCCCCAACAAAACGGTCATCGGCGGGGCGGGCGGTCTTCTCGGCGGCGTCGCCGCGGGCGCGCTGATCTTCTATCTGCAAAGGTTCTATCACGCCACCGTATCCCTCTGGCCGCTCCTGACGCTGGGGCTTTTGTGCGGCGCCGTGGGGCAGATCGGCGACCTTTTCGCCTCCGCCATCAAGCGCTACACGGGCGTGAAGGATTACGGCTATATCTTCCCCGGCCACGGCGGCATGACGGACAGGCTGGACAGCGTGCTTTTCTGCGCCCCTTTAGTTTACGCGATGTTCACCCTGTGGCCGCATTGAAAGGTGTATAATAGCCCCATGAGACGCATCTGTATTTTGGGCAGCACAGGCTCCATCGGCACGCAGGCGCTTGAAGTGCTGCGCGCGTGCCCGGACGCGGGGCGCGTTGTCGCGCTGTGCGCCAAATCCAGCGCCGCGGCGCTGCTTAGTCAGGCGCAAGAATTCCTGCCCGAAGTTGTTTTTGTTGAGGATGAAACCGCCGCGCGCTTTCTCGAGGGCAAGCTCCCCGAAGGCGTCCGGCTTTCCTGCTCTATGGACGCGGGCGTACGCGCCGCGGAATATACCGGCGCGGATACCGTCGTCCACGGCATCAGCGGCTTCGCGGGCACGCTGCCGCTCGTGGCAGCGCTCCATGCGGGCAAGCGCGTGGCGCTCGCCAACAAGGAGAGCGTCGTTTGCGCAAAACCCTTGGTGGATCGCGCGCGCGCGCAGGGCGGCGGGGAGATCATCCCCGTGGATAGCGAGCAGTCCGCGCTGTTCCAGTGCCTCGCGGCGGGGCGGAAACAGGATGTCAAACGCCTGATTCTCACGGCCTCCGGCGGTCCGTTCCGCACTTATGACAAAAACGCGCTTTCCCGCGTGACGCCCAAGGAGGCGCTCGCCCATCCCACGTGGAAGATGGGGGCGAAGGTCAGCCTCGATTCGGCGACGCTTTTTAATAAAGGATTGGAAATTATCGAAGCCGCGCATCTTTTCGACTTTCCTGCGGATATGATAAATGTGGTGATTCATCCGCAGTCCGTGGTGCATTCCATGGTGGAGTATGCGGACAGCTCGGTGGTGGCGCAGCTTGCCGCGCCGGATATGCGCCTGGCCATTCATTATGCGCTCACTTACCCCGAAAGGGCGCCGAGCGGTTTTGGCGCGCTGGATTTGACAAAACTCTCCGCCCTCACCTTCGAGCGGCCGGATGAGGAACGCTTTCCCGCGCTGCGCCTGGCCTATGAGGCGCTGCGCGCGGGCGGGCTTGCCCCCTGCGTGTACAGTGCGGCAAACGAGGCGGCGGGGGAATTGTTCATGCAGGGAAGAATCGGCTTTTTGGATATCCCCTCGCTGGTTGCGCACGCGCTCGAGGGCGCGGCAAAAGGCCCGGCGGATTCCCTCGAAGCCGTGCTGGAAGCCGACAGGGCGGCGCGCGCGTCGCTCGTTAAGAGAAGCGAGGTATTGGTATGAGCACTGTGCTTTATGTGATTATCGGGCTTGTTATCCTTTCCATCTTCGTGACGGTGCACGAGTTGGGGCATTACATCGCGGGCAAAAAGCTCGGCTTTGGAATCGTGGAGTTCGCGGTGGGCATGGGACCCGCGATTTTTCAAAAGAAGAAAAACGGCATTACCTATTCACTTCGCGCCATCCCCATGGGCGGCATGTGCCGCTTCTACGGGGAGGATGAGGAAACGGGGGACGAGCGGGCCTTCGGCGCGCAAAAGCCGTGGAAGCGCGCGATCGTGCTCCTCTCCGGCGCGCTGATGAATATAATCACCGCCATCGTGCTTGCCGTCGTCATCCTTACGGTCGTGGGCGTCATCGTGGACTATATCCCGTCTATCGACAGCTATTCCTTTGAAAATTCGCCTGCGGAACAGGCGGGGCTGCTGCCCGGGGACGTCATCGTGTCCGTGGACGGAAAGCAGCTTACGCAGTACGCGCAGGCGCAGGTGGATTCGCTCATCGACCTTCTCGGTGCGGCAAACAGCGAAGCGTGCGTTCTGGGCATTGAGCGCGACGGGGCGCGCATGGATGTCACCGTGCGCAACATCTATAATGAGGAATCCGGGCGCAACATGATCGGCATCCAGATCGGCGCGATCCCCATCTACGAAAGGCTGGGCTTTTTTGAGGCGCTGGGCAATTCCTTCGAGTACATCTGGCAGATGATAAAGGGCACAATCTCCTTCTTCGGCATGCTCTTTCGCGGCGAGGTGCAGCGCGGGGACGTCGTGGGGCCCGTGGGCATCGTCAAGCTGATGGCGGACGCGCTGCGCGAGGGCGTCGTGCGCACGCTTGATTTGGCGGTGCTCATCAGCGCCAACCTCGGCATCTTCAACCTGCTGCCGCTGCCCGCGCTCGACGGCGGCCGGCTCGTTTTCGTCGCGCTTGAGGCGATCAGGAAAAAGCCCGTGCCGCCCGAGAAGGAAGGCATCGTGCATCTTGTGGGCATCGTGCTGCTGCTTGGATTGATGATTTATCTCACCATAGGCGACATCGGTTCGCTTTTCGGAGGCTAGGATGGCGGTTTTGACCCGCGCCGTGCGTGTCGGGGACGTGATCGTCGGCGGCGCCGCGCGCGTGAGCGTACAATCCATGACCAATACGCGCACAGCGGATGTTGAAGCGACCGCGGCGCAGATTCGCTCTCTTGAAAACGCGGGATGCGAGATCGTGCGCTTCGCCGTGCTCGACGAGGCGGACGCACATGCCGTGCGCGCCCTCAAGGCGTGCGCACGGACGCCCCTTGTCGCGGACATCCACTTCGATTATAAGCTCGCCATGCGCTGCATGGAAAACGGCGCGGACAAGCTGCGCATCAACCCGGGCAACATCGGGAGCGAGGCGCGTGTGAAGGCCGTTGCGGACTGCGCGAAGGCGCACCGCGTGCCCATACGCGTGGGCGTGAACGCGGGCTCGCTCGAAAAGGAGCTGCTTGTCAAATACGGCGCTCCAAAGCCGGAAGCGCTCGTGGAGAGCGCGCTTTCCCACGCGCGCCTGCTCGAAAAAGCGGGCTTTGAGGACATCATCCTCTCGGTCAAATCCTCCTCGGTGCGGGATACGGTGGACGCGTATCGCATGCTCTCCGCGCGCTGCGATCATCCGCTGCACGTGGGCGTCACGGAGGCGGGCGGAGGCGAGCTTGCCGTCGTAAAATCCGCGGCGGGCATCGGCACGCTGCTGCTCGAGGGCATCGGGGACACGATACGCGTTTCCCTCACGGGCAACCC
>JAEWMV010000168.1 GCA_023393045.1 Bacillota bacterium
ATCCCGCAGTTTCCTCATGTCCGTGGCGAGTCCGCCCAGCGCCTCGAGGCGGGCCTGCAGCCGCGCGCGCTTCCTGCTGCCGGCCCACGCGCACAGGAGGAAGAGCGCGAGCGCCAATATCGCTTTCATGGCGCGCGCAGCCGCGCCACGCGGATGTCCGCGTTTTCGCCTTCCCGTTTGAGTATGAGGAGCTTGTCAAAGCAGCCTGATTCGGCGAGCTTTTTAAGATAAGGCTTGCGCATGGCGTCCTTCTCATCGCGCGCGTGCGCGCTCGATAGCACCGCCACGCCGGACGCCGCCGCGAGCGCCACCGCCTCCGCGTCCGCGTCGGAGCCGATTTCATCCGTCACCAGCACCTCTGGCGACATGCTGCGTATCATGGAGCGCATGGCCTCGGCCTTCATGCAGCCGTCCGTCACATCCGTGCGCATGCCCATATCGAAGGCGGGTACGCCCAGGTACGCGCCCGCAAGCTCGCCCCTCTCATCCGCGACGCACACCTTCCTGCCGCGCTCGTTGCGCCACCCGTCCGAGACGACGCGCGCCATGTCGCGAAGCAGCGTGGTTTTGCCCGCGCCGGGCGCTGAGAGCACCAGCGCGCTGTAAACGCCGCCCTCACCGTCGTACACCTCGTTCATCACCGGCTCGGCGCAGCCGCGCACCTCGCGCGCAAGGCGCAGGTTGAAGCCCGTGACGTGCGAATAGCGCGCAATCCCCCCCTCGCCCGTGACCGCCCGGCCCGATATGCCCACGCGGCACCCGCGCACGGTGATATAGCCCTGCGAAAGCTCGCGCTCCATGGCTGCGACGGAATTTTCGCACAGCCGCTCCAGAAGCTCCGCGCAAAGCGCCGCATCGGGCGAGAGGGGCAGCAGCCTTTCGCGCGAAGCGTAAACGAGCTGGATGGGTCTGCCCACGCGCACGCGGATTTCCTCGAGGCAGGCCGTGTCCTCAACCTCGATCGCGGCGCGCAGCCAGTGCGGTATAAATGGCTGTAATATTGTGACGGGATATTGTGAAGAAGTCGCCATCGTGCATGTCCTCCATAGTCGTTCTATGGATATGAACATGCCCTTTTAAATATCACACGGCTTTTTGCGGCGCAAATTTAAACGATGCGACGATGAGCGTGAGCGCGCAAAGGCCCAGCTGCGCAAGGCAGACGATTTCCGCTTTGAGCGAAAAGAATGCATAGGTCGTCACATAGAGCTCGTAGAGCATATAGAGGGCGCTCGCGGCGATGGGCAGCATGCTCACGAGCGAAAGCGTTGCCAGGGTTTTTGCGCCCTCGCCCCGCCTGTCGAAGGCGAGCAGCGCGAACGCCGCGGGCAGCACGAGCGAGGCGACGTCGATATCGAATTCGATGACGGGCCGGAACCTGAACATGGAGAGCGCCACCACGCACAGCGCGGCGTAGGCCACGTCCGTGCGCCTGAGGCAAACGCGCTCGAAAATGCCGTCGAGGCAGCCGAAAAGGGAAAGTATCACCACGCAAACGCTTGCGCAAACATAGTTTTCCATCATAAAAAAACCTCCGGGAACAATCACAGTTTTCCCGAAGGCACGCTTATTTTTCAAGTTAAATTTTTGTAATTTTTATGAACCCTGCCATATCGCCCGTGCCGTTTTTATCCCGCCGGTGGGAAAAGAGCGTTTTGGGGTTCTCATAGGTGCACATTTCCATCAGGGTGATGTTTTCCGGCAATATTCCGGCGTCCAGAAGCTGGATGGCCGCCGCCGTCTCCAGCGAAAGGCGGGCCTTGCCCGGCCCGTCCGGGTAGGAGCATTCGTCCGTTTCAAATTCCTCTGCAAAGCGCAAAGCAAGCGCCTCGTCTACTTCATAGCACTTCTGGCAGATGCAGGGACCCGTCGAAGCCACGAGCGCGCGCGGGTCGCTTCCGAATTCCTTTTGCATGAGCCGCACGAGATTGCCGCCTATGCGTCCGAGCGTCCCCTTCCAACCCGCGTGGGCGAGCCCCACGGCGCGATGTTCGGGATCGTAGAGGAAAATGCAGCCGCAGTCGGCATGGTCCGTCACAAGCGTGACGGCAGGGTCGTTTGTGACGATTCCGTCACAAGTGGGAAGAAACGGCCTGTTGTAGCCGCTGCCCCTGTGCCGCGCGTCCACGCGCAAAACCGTGCTGCCATGCTCGAAGCTCACGATGGTGAGACTGTTTTCATCGAGGTCCTCGCGCGCGCACAGCCGCCGGAAATTCTCGCGCACGTTCGCCTCATTGTCGCTCCTCCCGAGCCTGAGGTTGAGCGTATCGAAGGGGGGCGCGCTCACGCCGCCCTTCCTGGCGGTGAAGCCGTGCCGTATCTCCGGAAACGCCGCAAGACTTTTCGCGCGGAAAATGCCTATGCCGTCCTTTTCCTCATAAATACAGCCGTGCTGCATGAGCGCGGCCGCATCGCAAAAGCGTATGCCGTTTTTCATTTCTCCCCCAGGAGGAGCTTGAGTTCTTCCATAAACGTGTTGATGTCCTTGAATTGCCTGTATACGGAGGCAAAGCGCACATAGGCCACCTCGTCGATATCCTTGAGGCGTTTCATCACGCACTCGCCGATGTACTCGCTCGTGACCTCCTGCTCGAGGGTGTTGAACACCTCGCGCACGACGTCCTCCACAAGCTTGTCCATCTCCGCGGCGGAAACCGGCCGCTTTTCGCCGGCCTTGCGCACGCCAAGGAGGATCTTCTCACTGTCGAACGGCTCGCGCCTGCCGTCTTTTTTTATGACCATGATGGGGATTTCTTCGATTTTTTCGTATGTCGTGAATCTTCGGCCGCAGGAGATACATTCGCGCCTGCGCCGTATGCTCGTTCCGTCTTCCGTGGGACGCGAATCGACGACCTTGCTCTCCGTCCCAAGGCAATACCTGCACTTCATGTATACACCCTCCGGCATTTTTCTTGATTATACCACAAGATATTGTAAATAGGCTACACCGAATTATACCGCGATGTCAACCAAAATCACGTCGTCGCCTATCTTTGTGATGCACTTGTACGGTATGACCAGCTCCTCGTCGCTTCTAAGCAGTCCCCACAGCTTGGGCGGCCCCGGCACGACGATGGCGTACACCTGCCCGGTGACGCTGTCCATCTCAAGATCGCAGATCAACCCCAGGCGCGCGCCGTCGCGCGTGTTGATGACCTCCTTGCGCCGCAGTTCGCAGAATGTCATGCTTGCCATAAAATCACCCCATAGATAAGAATATGCGCGCATCCTGCCAAAAAGAGAAAGACCCGGGATGAACCGGGTCTTGGGATGTCAATCTGATTTCGCACTTTTTTCAGTCGCTCGAACTAGCTTGGGCTATCTTGGGGAATCAATATTTGCGCTTTCTTGCGGCTTCGGCTTTCTTCTTGCGCTTGACGCTCGGCTTCTCATAATGCTCGCGCCTGCGGACCTCGGCGAGGACGCCGGAACGCGCGCACTTACGCTTAAAACGCTTAAGGGCACTCTCCAGGGTTTCGTTTTCGCCTACACGGATTTCCATTCATATCCCCCCCCTCTGACTGCAACATAGCGACTTTTACGCAAAATCCTGCGTTTGTGCGAAACACAAAGCAATTATAAAGTAATGGGCATTCAAAGTCAACCTAATTCGGTTCTCTTTTTCTATCCCGGCGGCCACGCGAGTTCGCGCGCGCCCAAGAGATGTATATGCAGATGCGCGACGCTTTGTCCCGCGTCCCTGCCCGTGTTGACGACGAGCCTGAAGCCGCTTTCTTCTACACCAAGCGCATGCGCGATTTTTTTTGCCGCGGCAAAAAGCGCCTGTATCGATTCCGCGTCCGCGTCGAGTATGCTCGTTGCGTGCTTTTTCGGAACGATCAGCACATGCACCGGCGCTTTGGGGTCGATGTCGCGAAAAGCAAAAACGCGCTCGTCCTCATAGACCTTGTTCGAGGGGATCTCGCCGCTTATGATTTTGCAGAACAAACAGCCGTCCATTTCCTCCGTCCTCCTTTACGCTGAAATCATCCCTTCAAGCGCGTCTCCCTGCGCTTTTGTGATCGTAACCGTTTTAATTGCGCCTTCGAGTGGCGCGTCCGTTTTCACCTTCGTCCACACATAGGTGCCCGTGTGCCCATAGAGATATGCGCCCTTACGTTCTTCAAAAAGCACGTCCTGCGCGCTTCCCACAAGGCTTTTCGCATACTCCGCCTCAAGCACGCGGCCGAGCGCGATGAGCCTTGCCGCGCGTTCCTTCTTCACCTCAGAAGGCACCTGATCCGGCATGTCGTACGCGCGCGTGCCGCGCCTTCTGGAATACGGAAAAACATGGATGCGGGAAAACGCGATCTCCCGTACGAAGGCGAGCGTTTCCTCAAACTCCGCCTCCGTCTCGCCCGGAAAACCCGTGATGATGTCCGTCGTGACGGCGCATCCGGGCATCGCCGCGCGCAGCGACCCTACGCAGGCGCGGTACTCGTCTTTCGTATAACGCCTGCCCATGCGCGCGAGCACGCCCGCGCTCCCGCTCTGGAGGGAAAGGTGGAACTGGCGGCATATCTTCGGGTTGTCCGCGAGCGCCTGTACGAATTCTTTCGTAAAAAGCTGCGGTTCGAGCGAACCCAGGCGTATGCGCGCGATGCCTGTAAGCCCGTCCGCCTGCGCAACGGCGTCGAGCAAGCCGACGTTTTTTATATCCTTGCCGTAGCTCATCAGGTGTATGCCAGTGAACACGATTTCGCGATAGCCCTCGCGCTCGAGCAAAACGAGCTGCTTTTTCACGTCTGCAAGGCTTCTGCTGCGCACGGGGCCGCGCACATAGGGGATGATGCAATAGGCGCAGTATCGGTCGCACCCGTCCTGGATTTTCAGGTGCGCGCGGGTGCGCCCTTCTCTGGAAACATCCAGTTCCTCGAAAGGCTCCTTGCCAAGGTAAGCCCGCACCTCGCTTCTTCGTATTCCATTGACTGCGTTTTCGGCAATTTCCACGATGCGCGCGCGTTCCGCCGTGCCCGCGACGGCGACCACGCCCGGCAAGGCTGCGGCTTCCTCCGGCGCGCTTTGCGCGTAACAGCCGGTTACGATGACAGCGGCATCCGGTGAAAGCGCGTGCGCGCGGGAGACCATCTGGCGGGACTTCTTATCCCCCACGGCGGTCACGGTGCAGGTGTTGACGATATACACTTCAGCCTTTTGGCTGAAATCTACGATTTCATGCCCGGCCTTTTCAAAGAGCGCCTTCATGGCGTCCGTGTCGTACTGGTTGACCTTGCAGCCGAGCGTGAGAAAAGCGACCCTCATGCGTCCCCCTCCCACTCGTATAAAAGCATCGCCAGCACAGCAGGGCCTGCCGTTTCCGTACGAAGGATGCGCGGCCCCAGCGTCACGCTCAGCGCGCCCTTATCGCGAAGCAACTTCGCCTCGGCCGCGTCAAAACCGCCCTCCGGCCCGATGAGGACGGCGGCGGTCCCGCGCTTGTCAGCCGCGCGCAGAGCCTTTTTGAACGTCGCTTCCCTCTCCCCTTCATAGGGCATGAAAAACGCGTCGTAGGCAGCGGGATCGATCTCCTCCACGCCGACAAGGCCGCACACTTCGGGGACGATGCCCCTGCCGCATTGTTTGGCGGCTTCGTAGGCGACCCGCTGATAGCGTGGCAGCTTTTTTTCAAATTCCTTTTTCGTCAGGCGCACGACGCTTCGCTTCGCAAGCACGGGCACGACGCGGGATACGCCCAATTCCACGCATTTTTGTATGATGGATTCGAGCTTGCCCGCCTTGGGCAGGCCCTGATAGAGCGTCACATGCGCCGCGGGTTCCGCTTCGCAAGGCTTGGAGGAAAGTATATGAAACAATATGTGTTCTTTTTCGATCTTCTCGATGCGCGCAAAGTAATCCGTGCCTTTTGCGTCGCAGAGCACGGCCTCGTCGCCGCGCGCCATGCGAAGCACGCTTGAGATGTGTCGCGCGTCCTCGCCGCCAACACGCGCACACTCCCCTTCGATATCTGTCTTTTTGATAAAGAAGCGGTTCATTTTCTGCGCCTCGCCGCGAGCTGCCGCCAGTCCTCGTCCGCGTTGATTTCGATGACAGCAAGACCGTTCTCTATAAAAGCGTTCTTCACTTCGTCCAACCGCTCGCCGATGATGCCGGAGGCGATGAACACGCCGTCCTCCGCAAGAAGGTCGCGCACTATGGGCACAAGCGCGATGACGACCGAGGCCACGATGTTCGCGCTGATAAGGCCATAGCGGCTTTCTGCGATCTGCACCCTGAGCGAAGCGTCGCCCAGCGCGTCGCCGATGAGGATGTCATAGCGCGAAGAATCGATGCCGTTCATGCGGGCGTTCTCCGCCGCCACCTTTTCGGCGGTGGGGTCAATGTCCACACATACGGCGTGCTTTGCGCCCAGGAGCAGCGCCGCGATGGCGAGTATGCCGCTGCCGCAGCCAAGGTCGAGCGCGGCGCAGTCCGGCGTGACATGGCGCTCTATCGCCTCGAGGCACATGCGCGTGGTCTGGTGCGTGCCGGAGCCGAAAGCCATGCCCGGGTCGAGGGAGATCACAAGCCTGTCGCCCGCCTCATACTCATTTTCCCACGAGGGGCGGATCAGCAGCCTTTCACCCACGGCAAAAGGTTTGTAG
>JAEWMV010000216.1 GCA_023393045.1 Bacillota bacterium
GAGAAGAAGATACTCGACACGTGCTCGTTTGGCGGGGGCTGCGTCAACGACACCGTCATTCACGTCGCAAGCTCGCGTCTGGGTTTCGGCGGCGCAGGCGCTTCCGGTATGGGGCGCTATCACGGCAAAAACAGCTTCGATACGTTTTCGCACGATAGAAGCATCGTCAAAAAGTCGACTTGGATAGATATCCCGCTTCGCTATCATCCGTACAGGGAATCCGCACTAAAAATCATCAAGCGGATCATGAGGTAGCACGAAACCGCATTGTTGTTCTGCCCGCGTAAAAAAGCTGCGCCACCTAAGCGAATGGCACAGCTTTATTGTTGTCCTCATCGTATCTCAGCCGTGGAGCTTTTCGATTTCCTCCTCGACCTCATCATACCCTTCCTGATAGAATTTCTCCTCGTCCGGGGCAAGCTCGCGCAGCAGCCTGAGGAATTCGCCCGCGTGGACACGCTCCTCGTTGGCGATGTCCTCGAGCACCTCGATGGCCAGCTTGTTGTCGGTGGATTCCGCAAGCTGCATATAGAGCTGGATGGCCTCGTACTCGGCCGCGATCATGAACCGTATGGCCCGTATCAGTTCCGCGTGGGTCAGCTTGCGCTCTTTCGCAAGCCCTGAAAACGAATGTTCAAAACTAGGCATGTAATTGGTTCCTTTCTTTTGCGTGGGTTCGTGATGGATCCATTTTAGCCCGCGCGTTGCCGTGACGCAACTATTTTTGACGCAAACGGAGCGGCTTTATACAAGCCGCTCCGCCAAACGTTGCGTTATGCTATGGAGTTAAAGCATGATGCAGATCAAGCCGTTGCAGCCGTCGTTCACCATGCGCTGGACGGTCGCCTGCAGCCTCTGCTGCACTTCGTCTGGCAGCCGGTTGACCTTGCCCGTCATGCTCTCGCGCACCATGTCGCGCAGGGACTTGCCGAAAATGTTCGTGTCCCAGATCTTCTGCGGATTGTTCTCGAAGGTGTTCATCAGGTAGTTCATGAACTCCTCGGACTGCTCCTCCGTGCCCACCAGCGGCGACACCTCGGATTCCATATCCACCTTGATCAGATGCAGCCCGCTCGCGTGCGCGCGCAGCCTTACGCCGAAGCGGTTGCCCTGGCGCACGATTTCCGGCTCTTCCATCTCCATGTTGTCAAGCTGCGGCGGCACCATGCCATAGCCCGTCTGCATGGCACATTTGAGCGCGCCCTCAATCCTGTCGTACTCGCGCTTGGCGGCGGCAAAGCCCTTGAGGGAGGCGATGAGGTGCGCGTCGTCCTTGATTTCAACGCCGCACTCCTCGCCCAGCACCGTGTAGAAGAGGTTTTCATTCGGCTGCAAGTCGATGAGAACATCGCCTTCGCCCAGGGAAACGTTATTGACGGACGCGGGCGAAAAGCCCTCTATGCCGGAGAGCGCCTCGCCAAAGCCCATATAGTCCCGCATATAGGCAAGCAATTGGGCGGCCTGCTCCAGGGGTTTGCGCACGCGCTCGACGAGCCAGTGCTCGTTGCCAAGCTCGCATATCCATTCGGGCAGGTTGACACGCACGGTGCGCAGCGGGAACTCCATCAATATGAGTTCGAGCATGTCGTTGAGCGCGTTTGCATCCGCCGTGAGCACGTTTGCCGGGTGCACGGTGACGCCGTACTTCTCCCGCAGCGCGAGGGCGAGCGAAACGGTCTCGGGGTCGTTCGGGTGCGTGCTGTTGAGTACCACGATAAAGGGCTTCCCCTGCTCGCGCAGTTCGCGAATCACGCGCTCCTCCGCGCCCACATAGTCGTCGCGCGGAATCTGCGTGATGCTGCCGTCCGTCGTCATCACGATGCCGATGGTGGAATGATCCGTGATGACCTTGCGCGTGCCGATCTCGGCCGCCTTGTCAAAGGGCATTTCATCATCCGACCAGGGCGTGCGCACCATGCGCGGCATTTCGTTCTCCAGATGCCCCGCGGCGCCCGGCACCATGTAGCCCACGCAGTCCACGAGGCGCACGCGAAGCTGCGTGTTTTCACCCAATGTGATGGCCGCCGCCTCGTTGGGGACGAACTTGGGCTGCGTGGTCATGATGGTTTTGCCCGCGGCGCTCTGCGGAAGCTCGTCTATCACGCGCGCGCGTTCGTATTCGTTGTCAATCGACGGTATCACGAGCATATCCATAAAACGCTTGATGAACGTCGATTTGCCGGTCCGCACGGGTCCCACAACGCCGATATAGATGTCCCCGCCGGTTCTCTGGGCTATGCTCTCGTATAATTCGCGTCTGTCCATTGCGCACTTCCTCCCATGCGGTAATCTTCAATGATATATATGTCACGACTTGGCGCATCATGCAAAAAGCGCCGCGTGCGGGGCGGCGCTTAAAATGACAACACATATGACGCTCAGCTCATTCTTCCTTCGTCTTCGCGCGGATCAAGAGCCGGATGGGCGTTGCGGTGAGCCCGAAGGATTTCCTGAAGTAATTTTCAAGATAGCGCTTGTAGGAGAAGTGCATGATATCCGGATCGTTGACAAAGAGCACAAACGTGGGCGGTTTGACAGATACCTGCGTGGCGTAATAGATGCGAAGCCGCCTGCCCTTGTCCGAAGGCGGCTCGGTTACGCGCACGGCCTCGGCGACGACGTCGTTGAGCGTGCCCGTGGTGATGCGCCTGCAATTTTGCTCATAGGCCATGTCCGCAAACTCCATGACCTTATTAACCCTCTGCCCCGTCATGGCGGAGATAAAGAGCATGGGCACATAATCCATGAAGGCGAGGTCCACGGCGAGCTTCTTCTTGAACTCGTGCATGGTGTGGGTGTCCTTCTCGATTAAATCCCACTTGTTTACGATGAGCACGCAGGCTTTGCCCTCCTCGTGCACATAACCCGCGATCTTCACATCCTGCTCGCTCAAACCCTCCTTCGCGTCGATGACGATGAGGGCGACGTCCGCCCTGCGTA
>JAEWMV010000254.1 GCA_023393045.1 Bacillota bacterium
GCTGTTGATCGTCAACCTCAAATCCATCCGGGAAGAGCGCGACGCCGACATACAAAACCGCAAGGTTAAATCGAAACGATAAGAAGAGAGGGTAACGGAATGAAAACAAAGATTGCGCTTCTCCTCGCGCTGCTCCTGTGCGTCAGCTTTGCTGCCGCGGGCTGCGGCGACTCCGACAAGGTCACCATCAACGTCCTCAACTGGGGCGACTATATCGATGAAGACCTGCTCGAACAGTTCACCGAGGAAACCGGCATCGAGGTGAAATACACCACCATGGCAAACAACGAGGAAATGCTCGTCAAATTGCAGTCTCCGGACAACATCTACGACGTGTGCTTCCCCTCGGACTATATCATCGAAAAGCTCGTCGCGCAGGACCTCCTGCACGAGCTTGACCGTGAGAACATCCCCAACCTCGTCAACATCGACGGGCGGTTTATGGATTTGAGCTTCGACCCCGGCAACAAGTACAGCGTGCCCTACATGTGGGGAACCGTGGGCATCCTCTACAACACCACCATGGTGGAGGGCGAGGTCAACAGCTGGTCCATACTCTGGGATGAGAAATACTCCCAGCAGATATTCGTGTACGACAGCATGCGGGACACGATAGGCGTCGCCCTGCTCTACCTCGGCAAGGACATCAACACGCGCGACGCGGCGGATATACAGGCCGCGGAGCAGGCGCTCATCGCCCAGAAACCCCTCGTGCTCGCCCTACTGGGCGACTCCATCAAGGAGAGCATGATCAACGGCGAGGCCGCGCTTGCCGTCGTCTACTCGGGCGACGCGATCTGGTGCATGGACCCCGAGGAGGGCAACCCCGACCTTGCCTACGCCGTGCCGGACGAGGGCAGCAACGTGTGGTTTGACAACATCGTCATACCCAAAACCAGCAAGCACACCGCCGAGGCGGAAGCGTTCATCAACTTCCTGTGCGACGCCGAAGTGGCCCGTCAAAATACCGAGTACATCGGTTACTCCACGCCCAACGCGGCTGCGTTCGCGCTGCTCGACGAGAGCTATACCGAAAACGAGACCTACAACCCGCCGCAGGCGGTGCTCGACCGCTGTGAAATCTTCCACGACCTCGGCGATTTCATCAGCGTATACGAGCAGGCGTGGAACAATTATAAGATTTATAAATAAGACCGAACGCACTTTGACGCAAAAAGGAGCCTTCCCTAAAAGGGAAGGCTCCTTCTATTCCAAACGTTGACTATTCGCCTTGAATAGGGGTTTTGTCCGGCTTTTTCATAGTCACACTTCCGACAATGAACACTATCCCAAAAATTAATGCAAGAACCGACCAAACCACCAAATCACCATACGTACCAAGATTAGTAAAGCCAATGAGCGCAGATATGGCATAGAACACACCCGCTGCAATTCCACCGCCTTTGCTCTTACGGGTCGTTATGCCCACAATTCCTGCGATAAGCATTGCAAACGCGAGAAACACTCCCGCTCCCCCGCTGGTGTCGCTGGTGTTACTTTCAATCGCATTGACCAATCCGGCGGCGCAAGACTGGAACATAATAACTGTGAATGCTACTATGCTAATAATCCCCAAAACAAGTTTTGTAGTTTTCATTTTATATCCTCCAAATTTTAGGGTCAAAATGTAATTGTTATTGCGTCGGTGTCAAACATGGTATCCCAACCATCCATTGTAAAAACATGGAATGACAATTCGAGTGTTTCAATGTCGGTTATGCCGTTTTCTTCAAAATCACTTTGTAAAAACGTAATACTGTCATACGCTTTCATTCCATTGAGAATATCGCAGGAAAACATGGGATCCAGCATAAACCCATTGACCGAAACATCACGAACTTGAATGGTTGCATCCGTCCCGCTGTTGTTTTCAACGTATAAGTACAAATCCGCGCCCCAGAAGCTTTCCGTGCTATCGAGTTGCTTAACTACAATGCGAAAACCATCACGATTTAGTACTTCTTCACCGCTGTCATCGTAGGTTTGAGAGTAGTCAGCATCTTTATTTGCCACAAACGATATTTGCTCTGTATCAAAGACGGTGTCCCAACCATCTGTTTTGAAAACGTGGAATTTGAGAGAAATATCTTTTATGACTTCAATTTGCGCCGCTTCTAAGTTGCTGGACATAAATGTTATATCGTCATTCGCTTTTTTCCCGGCTGCGACATCGACTGAAAACATCGGCTCAACCATAATCCCATTGACTGTACAGTCGCGGGCTTGGATCGTAACATTTGTATCGGAATTGTTTTCAATCAAGATTTTAATTTCGGGACCGAACATTCCGTCTTCAATGCTTTTTGTCGTGATTATTATTCCGTCACGATCAAGTAAAACCTGCTCATCTATAGTGCTGCCATTTGCCGTTTGTTCGGGCGCAGCAGGTTGTTCATTGGTAGTATTGCTTTCAGTCGTATTAGGTACAGACGGAGTTTTATCGTTGCTTGGGTCGTTTGCGCCTGACGGAGCGCCACAAGCACTTAACGCAAGTGAAAGCGCAAGAACAACGCACAAAAGACCGAATTTGCCATTTTGCATTGAATTTTCCTCCTAAATATATTTTGTCTGGCTAATGCGGATACTTGGATAAAACATAGAGCTTTCTTAAGTAGTTGAGCGGCTAAGTTATTAAGCTATCAAAGGTAAATCTAGTTTATTTTTCCAGATTTGTCAAGCGATTTTGACAATAAACGACGTTATTTATTGTCATCTATTTTCTTGTGGTATCGTTTTTCATGTTGAAGCGTTAAATAAACGTCAAAACCGCTTTTACATAGGCACTGAAGTCTGTATTTAAGCAGTTTTTCTAATATCGCTGTATTTCCGCCAAGGAAAGCTCTTCCTTATGAGAGGTTATTCCTTATACAACCCCGCCGCCTTTTCCATGCGCTCCTTCATCGCAAGGCGCACGTCCTCGGGCGAGAGGATTTCCATCCTTGCGCCCCACTGGGCGACCCACGCGAGGAAGCCGTCCCCCGCCGCCACATTGAGCATGGCGGTGAAATGCGCAGCGCCGTCTTTGGCGACGGAAATGTTCGCGCCGAATTTATCGAATATGTCCCCCGCGAGCGCGTTTTCGCAGCGAAGCTTGACCATGCGCACGTGATCGCCAAACATGTTGACGCACTTTTTCGCGTAATCCGCGCTGTCAAAGCGCGTTTTATACTCGCACACCTGCGAAAAGGGCCGCCACGGCCCCTGCTCGCTGCGCACGCGCTGCATCCTGTCCAGCCGGAAATGCGTAAGGTTGTCCCGCCCGTCCATATTGCACACGAGATAGAACCTGTCCATCATCCAGATGAGCGCGTAGGGGCTCACGGCATAGCGCTCTCCCCCGCGCTGGCGCACCATGCGCCTGTCCGCATCCTGCTTGATATAGAGGAAGCTGACCTTCCTGTGCATGGCGATGGCGAGGTTGAGCGCATCTATCGTGCGCAGCACCTCGTCGTTTTCGCACTTGACGCCACCCATGTTGCACTGGAGGCGCAGCTCCTCCGCCCTGCGGCGGCTCTCGAGGGAAAGGAGCTTGTCCATAAGCTTTCCGCTGCGCGCGCCCGTGATGAAATAGGCGGCCTGCACAGCGGAAACCAAAAGGCGGATTTCCGCCGTGTCGAGCGCGCGGCGGCCGAGATAATAGCCCGTCGGCGTCTGGACGACATCCTCCCCATGCTCGCGCAAGGCTTCAAGGTCGCGGTAGATCCCCTTCCTCTCCGCCGCGACGCCGCGGCGGCTGAGCGCGGCCACGAGGTCGGGCACGCTCATGCGGCGCTCCTCATCCGTTTCCTCGCGCAGCACATCCAACAGATATAGGGTTTTGAGCTTTGAGGAGGCCATGGTCAGAGTGCCCCGAGGAAGCCGCGGCACAGCAAAAACTGCGCGGCGATATAGGTGAGCATCACATAGAAATTCATCTTCTTATTCTCTTTGACAAAGAGGCCGCGCACGAGTATCGCGTCCGAAATGAAGAACAGCGCGCCGCCAAGAACCATCTGCGCCGCGCCCGACACGCTCCCGCCCGCGTTTGACGTATGGATGAGCAGCAGCCATGCGCCTACGCTATGCACGGCGATGAGCGCGAAGTAAACCGGGATGTTCGCCCTGATGAAGCGATTTTCAATATGGGGCATGAGGCGCACGCCCGTGAGGACGATCGTCGCCAGATAGGGCAGCGCGATGAAGAGCACGAGCCAGGGCGAAAATGCTGCCCCCGACGCGAAAAGGCGCGTATAGACGGCCACAGCGTAGAGCAGGTGGCCGATGCCGAATATGCCCGCGCCGAGCATAAAATTCCTGTCGTTAAAGGGCAGCATGAGGAAAACATCCCCGATAAGGCCGCACAGCAGCGCCGCGAGCACGAAGCCGTTTATCGAGTGCGCCGCGAGGATGTAGAAAACCGCGAGCGAGGCGAGCAGCATGGGCTTGGTCACAAGCCGCAGCTTATCCATATAAAAATAACAGGCATAGAGATGGACAAGCGCGATCGCCGCGAAAAAGACATAGAAAAACGTCATGCCGACACCTCCCGGTTCCATCTGTATTCCGCCGCGGGCGCGATATGCCCGCCGCCCGGCTCCGCGTTAACCCAGGCTCTGCACGAACCTGCCCGCGCGGGCGTTTATGACCGCATCGTTCTCTACGGCAAGCGCGCCGTTCACAATCACGGCCGTGAAGCCCTCAGGCGGCAGGTTGGACGCCATGAAAGTGGCGTTATCCCGCACCTTTTCGGGGTCGAACACCACGATGTCCGCGTCGTATCCTATGGCGAGGCGCGTCTTGTTCGAAAGGCCAATGCGCGCGGCGGGAACGGCGGAAATCTTCCTGAGCGCGCCCATCATGGACAGCACGCCCTCCTCCCGCACATATTTGGCGAGTACCCGCGCGAACGTGCCCGCCGCACGCGGATGGCCGTTGCCCCGCTTGAGTATGCCGTCGCTTGCGACCATGCCGCAGTACGGGTTCTCAATGGCCATGCTAATCTCCCTCTCCCGCATGGAAAACGCCGCCACGAGCGTTCCCGGCTCGTTTGCGCGCAGCTCTTCAAAAAGCGCCCTATCGCAGACTTCCCCCGCATGCGCGCCTGAAACGACGAGCACTTCCACATTCTTAGCCTGCCGCTCCTGAAAAGAGTCCCCGTCAAAGCAGGCGGAGCCGATGGAGGTGCAAGACGCGTTGTAGGGATAGGTGTCGTAATTGAGCAGCGGATTCTCCGCCTTGGCGCGGTTGATGAGCGCGAGCGACTCCTCCATCTGCCCCGTGGCGGAGCAGGAGGAGAGGTGGGAAATCTGAAAACGCGCGCCCGTACTCCGGGCGATGCGGATCATTTCATTGATTGAATCGATGGCGTCCTTGTCGTCCCCCCGGTAATGCATGGAGACGAAGATGCCCCGGCGCTCCTGCGCGTTGATGGCGCGGATAATTTCCTCCTCCGTGATGGCGGGGTCGTACTCCACGCCAAAGGACATGCCCGACGCGCCCGCTTCGATTTCACTTTTTATATGCGCGGCGATGCGCTCCACGGTTGCCCCGTCCGCCGGGGCGTAGCGGGCGAGGCCGCCCACGGCGTGCCGCGCCGCGTTATACCCTGCGAGCAGCAGGTAGTTGACGGGCGCACCGCCGCGGCTCTCTATCGCCTCCCGAAAGCGCGCAACGCTCTGGCGCTGACCTCCGCAGTTGCCCGCGACGCAGCTCGTCACGCCCATGCGGAGCATCCGAAGGGCAATGTCGTACCCCTCCTCGTCGAAACACTCCTCATGCATATGGATATCGACAAAACCCGTGGATACGATTTTGCCCGAAGCGTCGATCACCTTAAGGGCGGGTTCGTCCACCTCGCCCACCGCGGCGATTTTGCCGTCCTTCACGCCGATGTCGCCGCACGCGAGCCTGCCTTCGTCAAAATCGGCGTAACGCCCGTTTTTTATTAAAATATCAAGCATGGATGCGCCTCCACAGATGTGCTGTTAAAAGTATAACAGAAATGGAAAGCACCGGCAATCAGGAAATATTATCGCGGGGAACCTATTAAAAATGGCGAATTATGCTATACTATATCTGTATTCTCGGCACAAATCCTAAGACGGGAGGTTTTTCAATGCAGTATTCGCACGAAGTGGAAGAAATGTTCTGCGTGGCCAAAGGCGCGCGGCATGACCCCGCCCCCATACCGGAGGAGGGCAAATGGATCAAGGCGAAACAGATTACGGACATCTCCGGCCTCACGCACGGCGTGGGCTGGTGCGCGCCGCAGCAGGGCGGCTGCAAGCTGACGCTCAACATCAAGGAGGGCGTCATCCAGGAGGCGCTGATCGAAACCGTGGGCTGCTCGGGCATGACGCATTCCGCGGCGATGGCGGCGGAAATACTCCCGGGCAAGACCATATTGGAGGCGCTCAACTCCGACCTCGTGTGCGACGCCATCAACACCGCCATGCGCGAGTTGTTTTTGCAGATCGTCTACGGCCGCAGCCAGAGCGCGTTCTCCGAGGACGGGCTACCCGTCGGCGCGGGCCTCGAGGACCTGGGCAAGGGCATGAGGAGCCAGCTTGGCACGATGTACGGCACCGTCGCCAAAGGCCCCCGCTATCTTGAAATGGCGGAGGGCTATGTGATCGCCGTCGGCCTTGACGAGAACAGCGAAATCATCGGCTACCAGTTCGTCAACCTCGGCAAGATGATGGAAGCCATCAAGAAGGGCGTTGACCCCAAGGCGGCGTATGAGAAGAACATCGGCACTTACGGCCGCTTCGCCCAGGCCGTGAAGGTCATCGACCCGCGTCATGAGTGAGAGGAGGGACGAGCTGTGATTCGTTTTGAAGGTTACGAAAGAAGGATCGACAAGGTTAAGCCTGTCATGCAGGCTTACGGCATCGCGGATTTTGAGGCCGCACGCGCGTTTACCTGCGACAAGGGCATAGACGTGCGCGCCATCGTGCAGGGCATACAACCCATCGCCTTTGAAAACGCCGTTTGGGCGTATACGCTGGGCGCGGCCATCGCGCTCAAAAAGAATGTAGAGAACGCCGCTGAGGCGGCGGAGGCCATCGGCGAGGGCCTGCAGGCTTTCTGCATCCCCGGCTCCGTCGCGGACCAGCGCAAGGTGGGCATCGGGCATGGCAACCTCGGCGCCATGCTGCTGCGCGAGGACACCAATTGCTTCGCCTTCCTCGCGGGGCACGAGAGCTTTGCCGCCGCGGAGGGCGCCATTGGCATCGCGCGCACGGCCAACAAAGTGCGCACGAAGCCCCTGCAGGTCATACTCAACGGCCTTGGCAAGGACGCGGCCTACATCATCAGCCGCGTGAACGGCTTCACGTGGGTGGAGACGGATTATAACCAGTATACGGATGAACTCGCCATCGTAGAAACCCGGGCTTTCAGCGACGGCGAGCGCGCCAAGGTGCGCTGCTACGGTGCGGACGATGTGAACGAGGGCGTGGCCATCATGCGCCATGAGAACGTGGACGTTTCCATCACGGGCAACTCCACCAACCCCACACGCTTCCAGCATCCGGTCGCGGGCACTTACAAGAAGTGGTGCAACGAAAACGGCAAACAGTATTTCTCCGTGGCCTCCGGCGGCGGCACGGGGCGCACGCTCCATCCCGACAACATGGCCGCGGGCCCCGCTTCCTACGGCATGACGGACACCATGGGCCGTATGCACAGCGACGCGCAGTTTGCGGGCTCCTCCTCCGTGCCGGCGCACGTGGAGATGATGGGCCTCATCGGCATGGGCAACAACCCCATGGTCGGCGCGACGGTGGCCGTGGCGGTCGCGGTGGCGCAGGCGAAATAACTTTCCTTAGATTATGTAAAACGCCGGAGGCTTTATGCCCCGTCCCATAGGGACATAATGTGAACCGTGGGTAGTTTGGCAAGGCAGACAGCAGATCAAGCTGTCTGCCTTTGCTGTTGCTCCGTGATTTTCTGGGCTTCTTCAGCAAATGCGCCGACGACGCCGATGTCCCGGTAGTGGATTATGATTTCCTGTTCTGCCGTTCTGGAGTACCGTTCCCCTCGTTCACCAACCTCAATCCGCTCAATAAAGAGGTTCAGAAGCTCGCCGGTCAGTTCGTTGATTTCGGTATAACGGTTGGCTTTGTCGATGAACTGGGAGACATTGGCGATGGAGGACTGCAGCCTTTCAACCCACTCTGCGGTTTTTGGGATGCGCTCCCTGATGGTATTTTGCTCCGCATTGTAATCGCCGGAGAGCATCCTGAACTGCTCATTGGTCACCTTGCCAAGCACATTATCCTCATATAACCGTTTGAATAAGGCGCTGAGTTCGGTGTCCCTCCGGCGCATTAATTCCAGCTCTCTCTGCAGCCGCTCGATCTCACGCCGGGCTTCGGCGCTGTTTTTCCGGTTGATGTGCTGTACAAACAGGGCCGCCTGCTGCCTGGCGAAGTGCGTTACCCTGCGCAAGTCATCCAGAACAATTGCTTCCAACTGAACCTCCCGTAAGTAGTGGGCGCTGCATTCTTCCTTACCGCGTTTCTTGTAACTGGAACACATGAAGTTGTTTTTTACGGCGTCCATAGTATGCGCCCGGTGGAGAACCAGCGTCTGACCGCAGTCTGCGCAGAAGACCAATCCGGAGAACATATTCTGTTCCGCCATATTCGCCCTGCGCCGTTTGTGGGTTCGGATATCCTGCACGATGTCCCAAGTTTCCTTCTTTATCAGCGGCACATGGGTGTTCTCAAAGCGCAGTTGTTCGGACTTGGGGCGCTCAATCCGCTTCTTGTTTTTGTAGGATATCGTGGTGGACTGCAGGCTGATGGTGTGCCCGAGATATACCTCATCCTCAAGAATATTTGCCACAGTGGTATTGCTCCAGTCATACGGCCTTGTGATGTCCACGCCGGTCAGAAGGACGCCGGTTTTGTGGTAGTAATAATAGCCGGGCGTGAAAATCTGTTCCTCTTTAAGCTGCCTGGCGATCTGGCTGGGGCCTCTGCCGCCGGCGCACAGGTTAAAAATCTTTTGTACAACCGGCGCCGCATCCTCGTCGGGAATGATTTTTTTCTTGGGCTCGTTCTCGTCCTTCTTGTAGCCATAGGGCGCTCTTGTGGCAACTCTCTCGCCGCGTTCCGCCTGCGCTTTCTTGACTGCACGGATTTTCTTGCTGGTATCCTTAGCGTAGAAATCGTTGAACAGATTCTTGAACGGGGTGAAGTCATTGTCGCCGTATAGGCTGTCCACATTATCATTCACGGCAATAAACCGGATGCCGCTGCTGGGGAACACCATCTCGGTGTAATGCCCGACAAGCAGGTAGTTTCTTCCCAATCGGGACATATCCTTGACGATAATGGTCGCCACCTCGCCGTTTTCTACCAGCCTCATCACCTCGTTCCAGCCCGGACGGTCGAAGTTTGTGCCGCTGCAGCCATCGTCGGAAAGGAACAGGGGCTTCTCAAAGCTGTTGTCGGCGGCGTATTTCTCCAGCATCAGTCTTTGATTCTGAATGCTGTTGGACTCGCCGTCGCGCTCGTCCTCCTGGCTCAGCCTGCCGTAGAGTATTGTGTATTTTTGGTTTGCCTGTGTCATAAATACCTCCTTCATATTGGCAAACCGATACGGAATGCTGGGGCAGCGGACCGCTCCGCAATCCCAAGCATACCGAAGAGTTTGCCGGAAGTCTACTGATTTTTCAGAAAGATTTTCGCTCCTTCTCCAGCTCCTTATCGATCAGAGAAAGGAGCTTATCCGTGGGCAAAGAGGCGGCGGCTTTAGGGAATACGGAGCTTACGGAGAACCTTTTTCCGGCTATTTCCATGTGCCGTTCAAGATATAAGCTGTCCGGCTGCTCAATCAATTCCGTGTCCTCGAACATTGGAACCGGTTTTCCGCCGAACATTATGTCCTTAATCCCCACCGTTTCATATCCGCCCAAGATGCCCGTTTCAATGTAATGGCGGGCAAGTTTTTTCATTTTCCTGCGCCATACACGATGCTTTCTTAGGCCTTTTTCTTTGAACAGCTTCTCAATTCTTGGTCTGCTTGGATACCCGTCCGGCAGCAGATAAATGTACCCGGGAAAGACATACGCAGTAATACATTCCTGTTGTGGCTTCATAAGTTTTCTTCTCCTTTCTGCCTGCAACCCCGCCTGTGACCCCGCTCGGAACTGCCGTATTCTGCGGTGAATGCGGCTTTTTCCGTTGCGTGACCCCTATGCCGGCTACAAGGGGTGTTTCCTGACCCCGCTGAAAAATGCTCCCGACCCGCATTGCGGGGCGGTGTTTGCCGGGGCGGGGCGCTCTGCGACCCCGCTCCTTTAACCTGCACCGTTTTCGACCCCATGGTTCACCTCCAATTCGGGACTCAAACCCGCCTTTTTGCCGTCCCGCGTCGGCTGCGACGGTTGCGTCGGTAAAGTTGACACGGACACTGTATCTGTTTTGCCGTCATTGCCGACGCAGCCGACGCGCTCATACCGGATGCTGATTTCCTTTCTGTCATGCGTGCGCTTCATCTCAAAGGTAATGCCGCGCCCGGCAAGCTCCGTCTGATTGCGGATCATTTTCTTAATCAGGACGTTTGGGAGAATGACCGTTCCGCACATTTTTTCAATCTCGTCCGCCAGATCCGTCGCTGTTCCGGCAAACGAGAGCAGGAATTCCATGACGGCAGAAAGATAAATTATGATTTCATCGCCCGGCCGCGGCTCGTCGGTGACACTGTCGGAAAGAACATTCCAGATATGCGCCTCCTTATCAAACTCCAACTGAAGCTCACGGTATTCGATATCCCGCCCCACACAATAGAGCGTGGCGGTGTTCCCGCTGCGCTTGTCCTTTTTCAGAACAAAGTTGGAATCGGTCGCGCCGCTGATGCCGGTTGTGCCCGAAATCATGTTCATCGGATCGTCGTCGTTCATCTTCCGCAGGTGATGGATGAGCAGGATTGCAATCCGGTGCTTATCTGCCAGTTGCTTTAAGATACCGATGTCTCGGTAGTCGCTGGCGTAGGGATTGGCGTCTGTATTGACCTTTCGTATCCGCTGGAGCGTGTCGATGACAACCAGTACCGTGTCGGGATACGATTTCAGAAAATCCTCAATTTGATTTTCCAAGCCTTCGCCGATGACCTCCGACATGGTGGCGAAGTGAAGATTCTCCGGCGCTTCATCCGTAATGCCGAACAGCCGGTTCTGTATCCGGCTGAAGCTGTCCTCCAGACAAAGATAAAGCACAGTCCCTCTGGCGGTCGGAAAGCGCCACAGCGTTTCTCCGGACGCCACGCGCAGACAGATTTGCAGCGCCAGCCACGACTTGCCGATCTTCGGCGCCCCCGCGAGGATGTGCAGCCCCTGGGGGATGAGTTCGCCCGTGATGAACCGTATCGGTGGCAGCGAAGTGGTCAGCAGCGTTCCCGCGTCCATTGTGATAAGTTTGTTTTGTGCCATAGCGGCCTCCTTTCAAAAAATACCCCTCATATCTTTAGGGAAAATTCCGAAGGGTTGAGCGGAAAAAATCCTCCTATTTCTTTAGGGAAAAAATCAAGGATCTGCACGGAAAAAGTTTTTGATAATAAAAGACCTGCCGCGTGT
>JAEWMV010000019.1 GCA_023393045.1 Bacillota bacterium
CACGCTCCATGCTCGGTGGATTTAGCCTGTAACCGCCCCTCAGCGGACTTTCTTCAGGTTCAGAAGGGGTTGGATGACGTCCTCGAGCCGCGACGCCGCGTCGAGCCCCGTCGCCGCGTCGTAAAGGCGAAGCTGCTCTTGGGGTTCAAGCGCGCCGCGGGTGAGGTCCATGAATTTTTGGCGCAGCCTTTCATCGGTAACGGTCTTGTCGATCTTGCCCGTGTCGATCTCATCCCGAAGGATTCTTCCGTCCTTCATCCTGATTTCGACCACGCAGCCGCGTATGCCCGCGGGCCCTTCGCCATACGCGTCGTGCCGCGCGGCCGTTATTTTATCCGCAAGCGCCCTGTATTTGGGATCGCCCAGTTTCTCCGACAGGAACGCGTCGGGCGTAAGCTCCCCGTCCATGAGCGCAACCGCCACCGTGTAATAGAGTGAGAGCCGCGCCGAGGTGGAGTTGTACGCGCGCCCCACGCCCTCGTTGAGGTCGTACGAATACGGGTAGGAATCGACCAGCACGGACTCGATCTGCTCCGGGTCGATGTCGTACCTGCTTTTGAGCGCGAATACAGTCTTGACCGCGGGATTGATGGCAAAGCAGGCGGAAAACTCCTTGATGTTGAGCGTCGTGACGCCGTACGGTTTGCCCAACTCCGTCTCGCTGCCGCCCTCTCCCTGAAAGATGGAGTCGAGCGCCTTCACGCCGTTTAGCACCGTGCGAGGGCCGGTGAGGCCGCGCGCGGCCGCCTCCGCCGCGAACATGCCAAGGTACGCGCCCCAGCCGCCGTAGAGGTCTTTGGAATCCGCCCCCTCGACAAAGCTTACGAACGGGCACACGGGCAAAAGCGACGCCGCGATGCCAAAGGCGTTGCAGAGCTGCTCCGCATTAAAGCCGCGCAGCAGTCCCGCGGCGCTCGCCGCGGCGAGCGCGCCCACGAAGCCGGGGTTGTGCAATCCCAGCTCGAGTATTTTTGCGATGGAAAGCTGCGCCATGCGCGTGCAGACCTCGTAGCCAAAGAGCACCGCGCGAAGAACGTCCGCCGTGCTGCCGCCGTAGGTTTGCCATGTGGCGAGTACAGCCGACCATACATAGATGCCCGGATGGGCGGAAGCCTTGAGGCTGTCGTTCAACTCCATGCTCGAAAGGCGCGCGGCGTTCGCGCAGGCCGCAATGAGCGGGGATACGGGCTCTGCGTCCGCAAAGATGTTCGCCCGTCCGCCCGGGTCCTGTGCTTTTATGAGCGCGAGGAGCTCCTTGCAGTTGTCATGCGAGGCGGCGTAAACGGAGCCGCCCAGATAGTTAACAAGCGCGCGCCGCAGCTGATTGAGCGTGGCTTCGTCGAGCGCGTCATAGGGCAGGCCGATGAAGTGCTCCGCAATTTGCCTATAATATTCCTGATGCATGTATCGCGTCTCCCGTGCTTGTAATGTTGTCTGGATCGGATATTACCGGATGCCGTTTATTTCACGCACATGCAGGCAGGCGACGAAGTGGCGCGGCAAAATCTCCTCAAGTCGCGGCGTCACCTTCGTGCAGTCCTCCTTGGCGTAAACGCAGCGCGCGGCGAACCTGCAGCCCGGCGCGGGATTGATGGGCGAGGTAATCTCGCCCTTCAAGATGGTGCGCGTCCGGGTCTTTTTCACGGAGGGTTCGGGTATCGCCGAGAGCAGGGCCTTGGCATAGGGGTGCAGCGTGTGGACGAAAAGCTCGTCCGCGTCGCTCATCTCCACCATGTTGCCAAGGTACATCACCATGATGTCGTTGGAGATGTGTTTGACCACGGACATATCGTGTGTGATGAACATGTAGGTGAAGCCGTTTTTTTCCTGCAGGTCCTGCATGAGGTTCAATATCTGCGCCTGGATGGAAACGTCCAGCGCGCTCACGGGCTCGTCGCACACGATGAACTCTGGATTGAGCGCGAGCGCGCGGGCGATGCCGATACGCTGCCTGCGCCCGCCGTCCAGCTCGTGCGGATAGGCGTTTGCAAAGCGGCTCGCAAGCCCCACCGTTTCCATCAGCTCCGAAATGCGTTCGTTCATCTCGCCCTTATGCCTGAACATGCGGTGGATGATCATGGGCTCCGCGATGATCTGGCTGACGGATTTGCGCGGGTCGATGGAGGAAAACGGGTCCTGAAAAATCATCTGCATCTTCTGGCACAGCTCGAGGCAGTTCTTCTTCTGGGTGATGTCCTTCCCCTCGAGGAGTATCTGGCCGTCCGTGGGCTCGAGCAGCTTGATCATCACGCGGCCGAGCGTGCTCTTGCCGCAGCCGGATTCCCCGACCACGCCGAGGGTCTTGCCCCGCTCGATCTTGAAGCTCACGTCGTCCACGGCGTGCAGCATGCCGTGGTTGGTCTTGAAATATTTCTTGAGGTTGTTGACCTCGATGATCACGTTACTCATTGGAACCTCCCGAAGTGCGCGCGTTGCCGTAGAGATGGCAGCGGACCATGTGTTCCGGCCGCGTGAAGGTCTTTTCAGGCTCCTGCCGCCTGCAGATTTCCATGCATTCGCCGCAGCGCGGATGGAAGGGGCAGCCCGAAGGCAAATTGGCGGGGTCGGGCATCAGGCCCGTGATGGGCTTCAACCTGCGTACTTTTTCCGATAGGCTCGGCAGCGAGCTGAAAAGCCCTTTGGTATAAGGGTGCTGGGTATTGTCGTAGATTTCCTCGAGCGTGCCGCTCTCCACAATGCGCCCCGCGTACATGATGGCGACCTTGCGGCAGGTGTCCGCCACCACGCCCAGATCGTGTGTAATGAGGATCATCGAGGTGCCCGTCTTCTTCTGCAGCCCGTTCATCAGCTCCAACACCTGCGCCTGTATGGTAACGTCAAGCGCCGTGGTCGGCTCGTCCGCGATGATGAGGTGCGGGTTGCAGGAGAGCGCGATGGCGATGATCACCCTCTGCTTCATGCCGCCGGAGAACTGGTGCGGATATTCGTTCATGCGCTGCGCGGGGATGCCCACCATCTCAAGCGCTTGGGCGGCCTTGCGGTTGGCTTCCACGCGGGAGAGCTTTTCGTGCAGCCTTATGACCTCTGCGATCTGATCGCCCACGGTGAGGATGGGGTTCAGGCTCGTCATGGGGTCCTGAAAGATCATGGAGATGTCCTTGCCGCGGTGCTGGCGCATCTGCGCCTTGGTGGCCTTCAATAAATCCTTGCCCTCAAAGAGCACCTCGCCGCCCACCACGCGTCCCGGCGGGTCAGGCACAAGGCCCATGATGCCAAGCGCCGTCGTGGTTTTGCCGGCGCCCGTTTCCCCCACGAGGCCCAGCGTTTCGCCGCGCTCCAGGGAGAATTCCACATTGTTTACCGCCCGCACTACGCCCTCTTCGGTAAAGTAGTGGATGGACAAATCTTTTATTTCCAAAAACTTAGCGTCTGTCATAATCCTTCACCCCTTATTTCTTCAGCTTGGGGTCGAGCGCGTCGCGCAGGCCGTCGCCGAACAGGTTGAGCGCGAGCACCGTGAGCATGATGGCCACGCCCGGCGCGATGACCATATAGGAATAATCGCGCATGAAGTTCCTCGCGCTTGAGAGCATGCTGCCCCATTCCGGTATGGGGGGCTGCACGCCCAGGCCAAGGAAGCTCAGCGAGGCGCAAAGGAGGATGGCCGTGCCGATGCCCAGCGTCGCCTGCACGATGATGGGGGCGAGTATGTTGGGGAAAATGTGCGTGGCGATAATGCGCGCGTTGCTCGCGCCCAGCGAGCGCGCGGCCTCGACATACTCCTGGTCGCGCACGGTCATGGTCGCGGCGCGCACCACGCGCGCGAAGTTTGGCACGGAGCTCACCGCCACGGCGATGAGCGCGCTCGTGATGCCAGGCCCCATGGTGGAGGCGATGGCGATGGCGAGCACGATGCGCGGGATGCCGTTTAATATGTCGCACAGGCGCATGAGCACGTCGTCCGTCGTGCCGCCGAAATACCCTGCGATGGAGCCGATGATGCAGCCGATGAGCGCGCCGCCCGTGAGGGAGATGAAGCCCACGCGAAGGGAAATCCTCGAGCCGAATATCACGCGGCTGAAGATATCCCGGCCGTACTCGTCCGTGCCCATGATGTGCTTCCACGAGGGAGACTGGAGCACCTCGTCGTAATTCTGCTTGTCATAGGGGAAGGGCGCGATGGCCTCCGCAAAAATGGCGATGAACACCAGCAGCGCGAGCAGGATGAGGCCCACGAGAGCGAGCTTGTTCCTGCGAAGGCGCTTCCACACCTCCGCGAGCTGGCTGCGCTTTGCCGCCGCCCCTTTGGCCGTTGGCTTTTTCGTCTGTTCCATATAAGCTCAACCC
>JAEWMV010000063.1 GCA_023393045.1 Bacillota bacterium
TCGAAAAGGAGGTCGTTTTCGGCGGTCTTTCCACGCTCGGGCTCATTTCGCTCTACGAGCCGCTCTGCGACGGAAGGGGCAATAAAATGGTCTACGGCATGGCGGGCGAGCTGATGAAGCTCTGCCGCAAGTACGGGCCGGACGACCTGCCCCCCGCGTGGGAGAACGACCCGGACAACATCGACGGCGAGGAGCGCTACAAATGCTACTTTTCGCCCGCCATGTTCGCGCTGGCGCTGGACGAATTCGTGCTCGACGCGGGCGTGGAGGTGCTGCTGGATTCAAAAATCGTGCTCCCGCTCATGGAGGGCAAACGATGTACAGGCGTGTTTGTTGAAAACAAGACCGGCCGCTCGCTCTATAAGGCCGGCGCTTTCGTGGACGCCACGGGGGATGCGGAGCTCCTCTGCCGCGCGGGCGTGCCCTGTGTTGCCGGGGAGAATTACCTCACCTACGTCGTCCACCGCGCGGACGTGGACGCCGCCAAGCGCGCCTGCGAGAGCGGCAACATGCTCGCCCTGCACAACTGGTTTAACGCGGGCGGCGGTGTCAAGGGGGAGGGCCATCCCGTGGGGATGAAGCTCTTCACGGGGCTGACCTCCGAACAAGTCACGGATTACGTGCTCAAGGGGCGCAGGCTCCTCATGGAAACGGTCAGGAGCGAGCCGCGCCTGGCGCGGGATATAATCGCCCTGCCCCTCATGCCCCAGCTTCGCATGATACGCAGAATTGACGGCGCGTTCACCCTGCGCCCGGAACACATCAACCGCAGGTTTGAGGATTCCATTTCCACCATCGTGGACTTTCTCGAGGCGGACAAGTGCTATGAAATGCCCTTTGGCATGCTCTATCACCCGGCGTTTGACAATCTCTATACCGCAGGGCGCACGGTCTCGGCAAGCGGCTGGGCGTGGGACGTGGCGCGCACGATTCCCGGCGCGGCCGTCACGGGGCAGGCGGCGGGCGTGGCGGCGGCGATGAGCGCGCAGCGGGGCATACGCCCGGCGGACGTCAATGTGAAGGAGCTTCAGGCCTTCCTCGTCGCCAGCGGCATGCGGCTGCACGTGGATCAGCGGCCGGATTGAACCGAAAAAAGGCTTTCATAGAATTTGTCTATGGATGGGCGCAAAACATGTATTGGACGATGGAGGAAGCTTTGCTTACAATGACAGCGTAAGAAACATCGGGCGTGCCCGATGCATTTGATACGGCCTTCGCGCCGCAAGTTTTACCAAGCAGATGAAGGAGAAGGAACATGGCAGATCGTGAAATCACGCAGCAGGAACTGGAAACAATCGGGGAGCTCTACGCGCGCGCGCACGCGGCGGCAAAGATCATCGAAACCTATGATCAGGCGCGGGTAGACAAGCTCATACAGGCCGTGGCGTGGTCGGTTGTGAATCTAAAGACCTGGAAGGAACTTTCCTACGAGGCCGTCGAGGAAACGGGCCTTGGCAATCCCGAAAGCAAGCTCGGCAAGCGCACCAAGGTGCGCGGCATCCTCAGGGACGCGCTGCGCGCAAGGAGCGTGGGCGTCATCGAGGAGGATGAGGAAAAGGGTCTTACGAAATATGCGAAACCCGTGGGCGTCATCGCATCGCTCGTCCCCACGACGAACCCCGTGCTGACCCCGGCGGGCCAGGCGGTCTATGCGATCAAGGCGCGCGACGTCATCATATTCTCCCCCCACCCGAGAGCGAAAAAGGTGACCAAGAAGGCGGTGGACATCATGCGCCGCGCGCTCGAAGCGCAGGGCGCGCCCGCGGACATCCTCCAGTGCATCGAGCGCCCGAGCATTCCCATGACCAAGGCGCTCATGGAGCGGGCCAACCTCGTCATCGCCACGGGCGGCCGCCCCATGGTGAAGTCCGCGTACAGCTCCGGCACGCCGGCGTACGGCTCCGGCGCGGGCAACTCCACCATGATCATCGACGAAACGGCGGATGTGGCCGAGGCGGCCATGAACACGCGCATCTCGAAGATTTCCGACTACGGCTCCGGCTGCTCGTGCGACGGCAACCTGGTCATACACGAAAGCGTATACGACGCCATGATACAGGCGCTCAAAAACGAGGGCGCGTATATGGCGAGCAAGGCCGAGGCCGAGGCGCTCAAAAAGGTCATGTGGGACGAAGACGGCCACCGTTTGCCGGACACCGTGGCCATTTCCCCGCAGAAGCTCGCCAAGGCCGCGGGCTTTGAGATCGACGGCAAGTACGCCTTCATCGTGGTGGACGGCGAGGGGAAAATAGGCAAGGAGCATTTTTTCTCGAGCGAAAAGCTCACCACGCTGCTTGCGGTATTCAAATACGAGAGCGATTTTGAAAACGCCATCGACATGATGCACAAAATCTACGAGGTGGGCGGCAAGGGCCATTCCTGCGGCATCTACTCGTTTAACGACGCGCACATAGACCGCCTCGCGATGGAAGCGCCTGTGTCGCGCATCATGGTGCGCCAGCCGCAGAACAAGGCCAACGCGGGCAGCTTCACCAACGGCATGCCCATGACCTCCTCGATGGGCTGCGGCACCTGGGGCGGCAACATCGTATCCGAAAACATCGCCCTTCGCCACTACATGAACACCACATGGGTTTCGCGCACCATCCCGGAGGATAAGCCTTCCGACGAGTGGCTCTTCGGCGAGTTCTACGATCCTTCGCTCGAGCAGGCGTAAGGCGCGCATAATCGTTACGAGGGGGAATCAGGCATGCACAATACGATCACAATCAGAAACAGAACCTTCGGCGAGGGAAAGCCGTGGATCATCGTGCCCATCGTGGGCGGGCGCAGGGAGGATATCCTCAGCAAAGCGAAGGAAATTTCCGTCCTTGCGCTCGATATGGTGGAATGGCGCGCAGACTTTTATGAGGATGTGTTTGACGCTTCGGCCGTGACGGACACCCTCTCCGCCCTGAACGAAGCGCTCGGCGAAATCCCGCTGCTCTTCACCTTCCGCACCAAGTCGGAAGGTGGGGAAAAGGCCATTTTGCCCGGGGATTACACCAGGCTCAACCTCGCCGTGGCCAAGTCCAATCTGGCGGACGCCGTGGATGTGGAAATCATGGCGGGGGACGCGCTCGTGTCGCACCTCATCGCGGGCATACGGGATGAGGGCGCGCGCGTCGTCGCCTCGAACCACGACTTTTACGCCACGCCGGGGAAGGATGAAATCATCCGCCGCCTCGTCAAGATGCAGGACATGGGCGCGGACGTGCTCAAAATCGCCTGCATGCCGCAGAGCGCCGCGGACGTGCTCACGCTCATGAGCGCCGTCAATGAAATGACGGCGACGCTGGCAAAAAAGCCCGTCGTGGCGATGTCCATGGCGGCGCAGGGGGTATTGAGCCGCGTTGCGGGCGAGGTGTTCGGCTCGGCGATGACCTTCGGCGCGGTAGGGGCGACCTCCGCGCCCGGGCAGATACCGGTCGACGAACTTCGCTCGGCGCTCGATATCATTCATAAATCGATGAAGGCTTAAGGGAATGGAAATGAAGCTGCCGGAAAAAGTTATCCTGTGCGAGGTAGGCCTGCGGGACGGGCTGCAGAACGAATGTGAAGTCCTTCCCCTTGAGGAAAAGCGCGCGCTTGCGCGCGCGGTCATCGCCGCGGGTTTTACCGTCATAGAGCTCGGCTCCTTCGTGAGCCCCAAGGCCGTGCCGCAGATGGCCGATACCGATCAACTTTTTTCGGAACTTAAGGATGTGGAGGGCGTGGAGCTGCGCGCGCTGGCCGCCAACCTCAAGGGAATCGTGCGCGCCGCGGCCTGCGGCTGCAAAAAGGTCAAACTCAACGTTTCCGCAAGCCGCGTCCATAACCTCAAAAACCTCAACCGCACGCCCGAGGAGAGCATCGGGAGCTTTCGCGATTGCGCGAAGGCGGCGAAGGATGCAGGCATAGCGCTTTCCGGCTCCGTATCCATGCCCTTTGGCTCCCCGTGGGAGAGGCATATTCCCGAAAAGGACGTTTTTTCCATCATAGAAGCCTACCGCGCGCTGGGCGTTGATGAAATTTCCCTTTCGGACACGTCTGGCATGGCGGTGCCCAATCAGGTCTATGACCTGTGCGGCAGTGTGCGCGAAGCATTTCCGGATGTGACGTGGTGGCTGCATTTTCACAACACGCGCGGCGTCGCGCTCGCAAACGTATTCGCCGCCATGCAGGCCGGCATGGACAGGTTTGACGCGTCCTTCGCGGGGCTCGGCGGCTGTCCCTTCTTGCCGGGCGCGGCGGGCAACGTGGCCACCGAGGACATTGCGCACATGCTCGAGGAAATGGGCGTCGTCACGGGCGTCGACCTCGACGCGTGCATTGAAACGGGGAAAAAGGCCGCCGCGCTCTTTTCCCGCAGCGAAAGCTACATCCTGCGCGCGGGCAGGTCGAGCGCGCTACTTAAACTTGGGGAATGAGGAGTCAGGCATGAAAAAACTCGTATCCGAGCTGATGGTCGATTATCTGGAACGCAGGGGGGTCGAATACATTTTCGGCCTTTGCGGCCACACGGTCATCGGCTTTCTCGAAGCGCTCGCAAAGAGCGAAAAGATCACCTATATCTCCACGCGGCACGAGCAGATCGCGGCCACGGCGGCGGACGGTTACGCGCGCGTCAAGCATAAGGCGGGCGTGGTACTCTGCCACCTCGGCCCGGGTATCACCAACACGGTGACGGGCATCGCCAATGCCGCACTCGACTCCATTCCGCTTGTGGTCATCGCGGGCGACGTGCCGAGCTATTATTACGGCAAGCACCCCCATCAGGAGGTCAATTTGCATCTGGACGGCGCGCAGTTTGAGATATTGCGCCCCGTCGTCAAGCGCGCCTGGCGCGTGGACGACCCGGAGTCGCTCCCCGAAATACTCGACAAGGCCTTTCGCCTCGCGGAGAGCGGCCGCCCCGGCCCCGTGCTCGTGGACGTGCCCATGGACATGTTCTCGCGCGAAATCGACGCGCGGCTCTTCGCGCGCACCTATCTCGACAGCCCGGAAACCTACCGCCCCGGCATCTCCAAGGACGCGGCGAAGAAAATCGCCAAGCGGCTTGTTGAAGCCAAGCAGCCCGTCCTGCACGCGGGCGGCGGCGTGCTGCTCTCTCGGGCGAGCGGGGCGCTTGCGGCGCTTGCCGAACATCTCGACATCCCCGTTTCGCGCACGCTCATGGGGCACGGCTGCCTGCCGGATACCCATCCCCTGATGATCGGCCAGACGGGCTTCTGGGGCATGTGCTTCACGCATGAGCTGACCGCCAACGCCGACGTCATACTGGGGCTTGGCACGCGCTTTGCCGAGGCGGACAGCTCAAGCTGGTATCCGGGCGTGACGTTCGACATGAAAAAGACCGCCTTTTTGCAGATCGACATCGACCCCTTCGAAATCGGCAGGAACTACCCCGTTGAGATCGGCGCGGTGGCGGACATCCGGGAGGCGCTCGCCTCCATACTCGAGGAAGTGAAGGCGTTTTGCCCCGAAGGGAAAAAGAACCCCGCGCTCCGCGAGAGGATCGAAAAGGAGAAGGCCGAGTTCAAGAAGGCCAACGAGCCCGTCGCCAACGATTCCAGATTTCCCATGACGCCGCAGAGAATACTGCGGGACGTGAAGGCTATCATTCCCGAGGACGCGCTTATCTTCACGGATGTGGGCTGGAACAAGAACGGCGTCGCCCAGCAGTTTGACATCACGGTGCCCGGCACCATCCATCACAGCTCGGGTCTTGCGACGATGGGCTTCGGCGCGTCCGCCATTCTGGGCGGCAAACTCGCGGCGCCCAACAAGGTCGTCCTGACCCTCGTGGGGGACGGCGGCTTCGGCACGAACCCCTCCTGCATCGCCACGGCCGTGGAGCAAAACATCCCCGTCATCTGGGTGGTGATGAACAACGCCGCCTTCGGCACCATTGCAGGGCTTGAATACAGCAATTACGGCACGCGCTTTGGCACCGTGTTCACCACGCCCGACGGCTGTTCTTATACGCCCAACTGGGCCGAGGTCGCCCGCGGGTACGGCATAGAGGCCGGGCGCGTAGAAAGCGCGGAAGGCTTTGGCGAGGCGCTCAGGAGGGCGCTCGCGTCCAACAGGCCGTATCTCATCGACGTGCCCATGGAGAACATCGCCGTGCCCACGCCCGGCTGCTGGAACATCAACGACATCTATACGCCCAAGGCCAACGTCAGCGAAGGCAAGCTCCTTCCCGATGAGGACGGCGCTTACCACGCGCCCTCGCACGGCGCGTCGCACAAATAAGGCGGGCGTTTGCAGTGAACATACTGAGTCTGAAAGGAAAACCTATGCGCAAATTTTCCCTCGCGTACCTGACTATACCCGGCACCGACCCCGTGGCGCAGATCAAAATCGCTGCGGAGTGCGGCTACGATTATGTGAGCCTTCGCACCATCCCCATGCACCTGCCCGGAGAGCCGGAATTTTTGCTGCATAAGGACGCGGCGCTGTTTTCGGATGTGAAAAAGGCGCTTGCCGATTACAAAATACCCCTGCTCGACATCGAGCTTGCGCGCATACGCGAAGACCTTGATATCGAGGAATACGAACCCGCTTTTGAAAAGGCGGCCGAGCTCGGGGCGAAGGCCGTCATCGGCAGCGTGTGGAGCCGCGACGTGGCCTTCTATACGGATAAGGCTGCGCGCGTCGCGGACATGGCCGCGAAGTACAACCTGACCTACAACGTGGAATTCCTCACATGGGCGGGCGTGCGCAACCTTCGCGAGTGCGTCGCGCTCGTGGACAGTTTGCAGCGGCCGAACCTCTATTGCATGGTGGATACGCTGCACGCCTACCGCTCGCTGGTCACGCCCGAGGAGGTCGCCGCGTGCCCCAAGAGGTATTTTTTCCTCATGCACCTTTGCGACGGGCCTAAGGAAATCCCCGAAAGGATAGACGACCCCGAGATGCTGCGCGTGGCGCGCGAGGCGCGCGAATACGCGGGCATGGGCGGCATCGACATCGCGGGCTATGTGCGCGCGCTGCCGGACATCCCCATCTCCATTGAGCTGCCAAACCTTAGGCACATGGCAAGCTACGGCGCGAAAGGCCACGCCAAACTTTGCCTCGACACCGCCAGGGCGTATCTTGAAGAAAACGGCGCCCTATGATGAATATGCCTGACCCCTCCTTCTTCTAGCGAAAAGGGCCGCCGTACAAGGCGGCCCTTTTCCTGTCCGCGCAGCATCCCAAACATTGCTTTCCCGCCGCCATGCGGCTATACTGTTGGAAATGAAACCGCCGCGCGTTTTTGACAAAAACCACCGCGCGGCGCACAAACCGGAGGCCGTGTAAATCCCTATGCTTGAATTCGTCGTACTGGGCGTGTTTTCCGCCGCGCTCATCGCCTGCATCGCGCTCGATGCTTCCATACTCTACGCGTTGCTCTTTGGCTACGCGCTCTTTTTTGCATATGGCCTCATCCGCAGGAAAAGCGTGAAAGAGCTGCTTCAAATGTCCTGGGGCGGCGTGAAGTCCGTCAAAAACATCCTGCTCACGCTCCTGCTTGTGGGCATGGTCACGGCGGTGTGGCGCGCCTCGGGCACCATCGCCTACATCATCTATTACGCCTCGAAAATCATCGTCCCCTCGGTCTTCCCGCTCATCATCTTCCTGCTGTGCGCCCTCATCTCCATGCTCACAGGCACGGCGCTGGGCACGGCCGCCATCGTGGGGGTCATCTCCATGACCATCGCCAACGCCATGGGCATTTCGCCCATCCTCGCGGGCGGAGCCATCCTCTCCGGCTCGTATTTGGGGGATCGCTGCTCGCCCATGTCCACAAGTCTGCTGCTGGTGAGCGAGCTCACCGGAACCGATATCTACCGCAACATCAAAAACCTCGTGCGCTCCGCGGCCGTGCCCTTCGCCGCGGCCTGCCTCGTTTACCTCGCGCTGGGCCTGACGAAGCATGTCTCGGACGCTTCGGAGGAAATCTGGAACCTGTTCCGCAAGAACTTCAATCTGCATTTTCTGGTCTTACTGCCCGCCGTGCTCGTACTGGCGCTGTGCGCCTTTCGCGTGAAGGTGAAGCTTGCGATAGGCGCAAGCATACTCGCGGGCTGCGTGTTGTGTTTGACCGTGCAGAAGATGGACGTCGCAACGCTGTTCTCCGCGCTATGGGGCGGCTTCCACGCAAAGGACCCGGCGCTTGCCCGCGTTATGGATGGCGGGGGTGTCGTGTCCATGCTCAAGGTCGTGGCCATTGTGTGCATCTCCTCGTGCTATGCGGGCATATTCGACGGCACGGGCATGCTCGCGGGCATCAAGCGGCACATAGGCCGTCTCGGCGCGAAAATTTCCCCCTATGGCGCGCTCGTTGTGACCGCGCTCGTGGCCGACATGGCGGCGTGCAACCAAACGCTGGGTATACTGCTCACGCACCAGCTCTGCTGCGATATGGAAGAGGATCGGGAGCGCCTCGCCGTCAACCTCGCGGACACCGCGCTCGTCATCGCCCCGCTCGTGCCGTGGTCCGTCGCGGGCGCGACGCCGCTTGCGACCGTGGGCGCGCCGATGGTGAGCATACTCGCCGCGTGCTATCTGTATCTTTTGCCCTTATGGGGCTTCATCCGGGGATATGCGAAGTGGAGAAAAGCCGGGAAGTCCGGCGCGCCGGAGCTTGTTGGAGCGGATCAGGGAAAAGAACTTGACGGGACGGGAGGCGCGAAATGAACAAGGTCACTGCGGCGATACTCGCGGGCGGAAAGTCCAGCCGTTTCGGGCGGGACAAATCGCTCCTCACGCTCGACGGCGCCACCCTCACGGAGCGCGCCGTCAAAAACCTTTCGCCCCTCTTTGATGAAATACTCATCGTCAGCAACGCGTCGGACAAGTTCCATCTGCCGGGCTCGAGGGAGATCGGCGATGTTTACCCCAACACGGGGCCTTTGGGCGGCATACACAGCGCGCTCGTCCACAGCCGCAACGAGGCTGTGTTTGTCATGGCGTGCGACATGCCCCATTTCGACGCCGCGCTCTGTCAAAGGCTCGTGGACTTATCCGCAGGGTACGACGCTTTTGTCCCCCGCGCCGGGGATGAGTTTGAACCACTTTTTGCGGTTTATCGCAAAAGCGCGCTGCCCGCGATGGAAGCCCTGCTGCAAAGCGGCCGGTATAAGGTGCGCGGCCTGTTTGAGCATGTAAAAACGGGCTTCCTTCCGCTTGCCGCGAGGCAGGACGGGGAAGACCCGTTTTATAACATCAATTTCCCTTCCGATTATGAGGCGCTGCAAAAGAGCCCCAAAGGGGATTAGTCCGCCTTTCGCACCTCGGCGAGGTTGGTGTGCTGCGGGTTGGCGCGGGCAAGGGGGGTCGCCCTGTCGGACATGGTGAGCACGTTAAGGCATCCGCCAACGTCCGTTTTATTTGTTTTAGGGTTATACCACGCGCCCTCGTGTATGGCGGCGACGCCGCGCATGATGCGCTCCGTCACCTTGGCCTGTATGCGCACCGTGCCCCTGTCGTTATAGACATCCACCGTTTCGCCGTCCGCAATGCCGCGCGCCGCGGCGTCCGCGGGGTTGATCCACACGCTCGTCGGGTCAAGCTCCTTGAGGAGCGCGTTTTTTTCGTGCATGGAATGGCAGCGCCGCTTGGTGTGAAAGCCGATGAGCTGCAGCGGATACTTTTTCCTCAGCGGGTCGTTTGGCCCCTCGTCGCAGGGCGTGTAGGAGGGGAGGCCGGGCAGAAGCCCGCCTTCATAAAGCCGCTTGGAGAAAATTTCAACCTTGCCGGAAGGGGTGGCGAAGGGTTCGCCGCCCTCTATGTTCTTTTGGAAGGCGATGTCCCGCCCGCGGTCCGCGTACACGTGGTAGCCCCGCTCAATGAAGGTCTGCATGTCGGGAAGCTCGGGATATTTTTCGCGCAGTTCATGATAGCTTTCCTCAATCCACGCCATCACATCGCCCTTGTTTTCGGTGAACGCGGCTTCCAGACCGAGCTTTTGGGCGACCATCGTCAGCCATTCGTACTCGAAGCGGCAGCCGAAGAGCGGCTCGATGGCGCGGTTGTTCCACAGCAGATAATCGTCCGCCGACCACGGCCCCACGAGGTTGTCCATTTCAAAGAAAGAAGGCGCGGGCAAAAGCAGGTCCGCAAATTTCGCCCCCGGGGTCATGAACAGATCGGATACGACGATGAGTTCCGCGCGTTCCTCGTCGGAAATCAGGCGCACCGTGTTGTTGATGTTGGAATGCTGGTTGACGAGCATGCCGCTTGCGATGCTGAAGATGAGCTTGATGGGCGCGTCGAGACGCTCGCCCCCCCATATGCCGTCCTTGGCCGAGAGCGAGCGGTAATCCTCCAGCGCGCGCGTCCAGAGGAAGGAGGGGATCGTCACCTTGTACGGCTCCTCAATCGCCTTGAGCCAAGGGGCGTCGTGCGCGGCGCGTATGCAGCCGCAGCCACTTGAGCCGCCGGGTATCCCCACGTTGCCCGTGATGCACGCGAGCGTGGCGAAGGCGCGGTAGGTCTGCTCCCCGTTCAATGTCCTTTGCGGCCCGAAACCCGCGAGCAGGCAGGCGGGCTTTGTGGCGGCGAATTCCCGCGCGAGCTTTTTTATCGTGTCCGCGGGCACGCCTGTGACGCTCTCGCCCCATTCGGCGGTCTTTACGACGCCGTCCGCCTCGCCGAAAAGATACGCGTGGTAGCTCCCGCCCTTGGGCGCGCCCTCGGGCATGTGCGCCTCATCGAAACCCACGCAGAACTCATCCATGAAGGCCTGGCCCTGTAAACCCTCCGACCATATCACATAACACATGGCGTCGATGAGCGCCCCGTCCGTGGAGGGACGAAGGGGGATCCACTCGTTTGCGTAGACGAGCGCGGAGTCGCTTTTTCTGGGGTCGAGCGTGATGATGCGCACGCCCTTTTTCTTCGCTTCCATCAAACAGCGGTTGAGGTTGGGGCCGTATAGGTTTTCCGCCGGGTTATGCCCCCAAAGGAGGATGAGCTTGCTGTTTAATAAATCCTCCGGCGCGCTGCCGCACTGGTAGCTGCCGTAGATATAGTCCGTGATGTGCAGCGCGGCCGCCGCGCTGTAATAGTTGTAGAAATTCAGCTGCCCGCCGTCCAGAGCCAAAAGGCGGCGCGTGAAATAATCCCCGCGCGCGACGGCGCACACGCCCGCGCCCGGCAGCACATAGCGGGAGCCCGGGCCCCATGTTTCGCGCGTATGGGAGATGGCCTCGGCGATGCGCTCGGCCGCGCGCTCCCACGTGATGCGGCGATAGCGCCCCTCCCCACGCTTGCCCACGCGCTCCATGGGGTAGCGCAAACGCTCGGGCGTGAGGAAGGTATAGCGGTAGGCGCGCCCGCGCGAGCAGCCCGTGAAGCGTATCTCCTGACACGCTCGGTTGGGCTCTATGGAAAGCACGCACCCTTCCGACACGCGGGAGAGCATGTGGCATTTCGAGCCGCAGTCGGAAAAGCTCGCGTGGCCGATTTCGTGCACCGTATCCTCGGGGACGGGCGGCCGCGCGCGCCAACGATAGCTTTCCAAACTTTGGAGCCATTCTTCGCTTACGGATATTTCCTTCGGGGATTGCAGCACCGCATCCTCCATTATTTGCGTCACGGCGGCGACCTCTGGGTGGGGGGAGGCCTTTTGCATGGCTTCGGCAGCGATTTTGGCGGCGTCGAGCGCGTAGAGCGCGATAAACTCATCCGCTTCCCTCGTGCGGTCGCTGCCGTTGATGGTGCAGGCGTAGAGGTATTCGAGGAAACGGAAAAGCTCGCCGATGTAATCCGGCGGATTGCCGTCCGCGCACAGCGGCGCATAGCCCTGGCGCTTATAAAAGCGCGCGACCTCAAGCGTGGTCTCATTGAGGAGAGCGCCCTCGCCTTGGCATATCGAAACCCATAAGGGGATTTTTACATTTGCGTCCGTGCCCCATATGAGCGCGCCGTATTCCACGTCCGTCATCGTGTCGCGGATGCCGAGCGTGCCGCATATCTTTAGCCATTCCTCACGGTCGTTGAAGAAGCAGGCGAGCATATGGCTCCTGGCAAAGGCGTTTTGAAGCGTTTTATCGGGCATGGCGCTGCGCCTCCCTGATCTGCTGCTTGACGCTCTGCATGCGCGCAAGGTTGCCCAGTATGGTCGCGCCCACGAGCGTATCTTCAAGATAAAACAGCCGCTCCGTGGATTCGGTCATGGCGGCGTTCACGGCGACGCCGCTTTCGGCCTGCGTCTTTTGCGCTTCCACGCGGTATTCCCCCTGCCCCTTGCCCGTGTCGCCGAAGGCGAAGAAGGAAACATAGGGCGTGTTGATGATGAGGGAGGTGTCCGCGCCCTCGTAGGCCTTGCTGCCGCCGGCGGCGTTCGCGCCCGCCACAAGCCCCTGGCTCCACGCCTCGCTCCAGAGCATGTAGTTGAGGCCGTTATACTCCGCGCAGTCCCCGCAGGCGTATATATCGGGAACGCTTGTCTCCATCCGCTCGTTGACGACGATGGCCCTGTTGATCTGCATCCCCGCCTTCTGCGCGAGCGCGATGTGCGGCCGCACGCCGCAGGAAATCACCACCACGCCGCAGGGGAAGCGCCGCCCGTCCGCGAGGCGCACGGAATTTGCCCTGCCGTCGCCCTCGATCTCCTCTATTTTCACGTCCACATGCACGGCGAAATACTCGTTGAGCCTGAGCCGCAGTTCCTCCGCGGTCTGGGGGTCAAGCTGGCGGGACATGAGATACGGCGCGGCCTCGAGCACGGTCACGCTAAGCCCGTAGCGCATCAGCTCAAAGGCCGTTTCAAGGCCGATCGCGCCGCCGCCTATCACCACGGCCTCGCGCCTGCCCAGCGCCTCCTGTTTCAAACGCTCCATATCGCGCACGCTTCGTATGTCGCACACGCCCTCCTGATTGACGCCCGCAAACGGCGGGATGAAATTATATCCGCCCGCGGCGTAGATGCACTTGTCGTAGGGCAGATCGCGCGCATTCGTTCGCACGATATGTGCCGCGGCGTCAAGCTCGGTCGCCTCCTCATCGAGATAGAGCGCAACGCCGCGCTTATCATACCATTCCCTGCTGTGTATCACATAGCGCTTGGGGTTGAGGAAGCCAAGCGGCGTTTTGGAGAGCATGGGGCGCGTGTAGGGGAGGAAATCCTCCTTGGTGAGCAGGGAGATCTTCGCCTCACTGTCGTTGTCGAGTATGCCCTGCAGCGCGGCGACGCCCGCAGCGCCTCCTCCGATGATGATGTACTTGCTCATTCTTTCGCGCCCTCCTTCTCCCAGCCCGAAGGCAGGCGCACGAGCAGGGACGGATTTGTAAGTTCCGCGTCCTTTAACACCGCGCCCGCGGGCGCGAGCGGGCCGAAGGCGGCGGTGAGTTCTTCCTTCTCGCCGAAATGGATGCTCTTGGTGGGGCAGGCGTCCACGCACAGGGGATTTTTGCCCTCGGCGCGCCGCTCAAAGCAAGCATCGCATTTCTGGCTCATGCCGCTCGCCTCGCTGAAGGAAATCGCGCCGAAGGGACAGTTCCATATGCAGGTGCCGCAGCCGATGCAAAGCCCGTCGTCGTGGACGACGGTGCCGTCCTCAAGCTTGTGCATGGCGCCCGTGGGGCAAACCGCGGTGCAGCGCGGATTTTCGCAGTGGTTGCACGCGCCCGAAAAAGGAAATTCCCGCGTGCCGCCGGGGCGCTTCACCAGATTGAGGCGCCGGAAAAACACGCCCGGGGGCAGCGCGTGCGCATCCTTGCAGGCGATCTGGCACGCGCCGCAGCCGATGCAGGTATCCATGTTGACGTAGAAGCAGATTTGACCCATGTGCATCCTCCCTATAAGGATTCATGCGCCCATAGGCGCTTTACAGGTATGCGGCCTGTTTGCTAAAATTATAGCATGAGGTCATCATAAAGGACAACGTATCAAAACGCAACCCGGTTCCCGTCGAAAAACCGCGTCCGCCCCTTATCCTGTTATCCGGGAGAATACAGCATGAGCATCACCATTGCCGAAATTTTAAAGCTGCCCTCCATGCACGACGCCAAGGTTGTGGCGGGCAAACAGGCGCTGGACAGGTGGGTTTCCACCATCAGCGTTTCGGAATACACCTGGAACACCCAGTTCAAGGACCTGAGTTTTGATTATGCGGACAGCGAAATCGTAATCAGCGCGTTCTACGCCTCCAAGGACAGCGTGGACAAGCAGTGCTGCAACATCGAGGAGTATCATTCCAATCGCGTGGCGGGGCTTATCCTCTTCTATGTGGGCGTGATACTGCCCTGTTTGGACGAGCGCGTCATAAACGTCGCGGACAGGCTCAACTTCCCCATCATCGTCATGCCGGAAGGGCGGCCCGACCTTCGCTACAGCGAGGTCATCTACGAGGTGGTGGAGGCCATCATCAAAAGCCACGCGCACTATAAAAACCTCACCAACGACATCATCGAGCAGATTTCCTGCTTCCCCGCGAGCCAGAGGAGCCTGGGCTTCGCGATGCGCATATTGAGCAACAACACCTTTTCCACCATCATACTCGCCGACATGACGGGGGAGCCGCATCACGTCGCCGCATGGCCGAGGAACGCGGGGGTGGAAGCGTATCTCGAGGACGGCCGCGTCGTCACGGACAGAGAAATAAGCCGCGCGCCGGGGGAATCCTGCCGCGCGTACGTATATCCTTTGCGTACCGCAAAGGGCGTGCCCATGCAGGCGGTCATCTACAAGCGCGGCGAGGTTTTTTCGGCGGACGTGGTGCGCCAGATCGGGGAAACGATACAGACCGCCATCAATCTCTGGGGGCGCAACGTGGGCGAGAATTTGCTGGGCGAGCTCGTGGGGGCGATACTGCGCGACGAGCCGTATAAAATACGGCGGCTTGCCGCGCTCTTTGGCGTGGACGTGGAGGACATGCAGGACATGTGGATCCTCCAGGCCGCGGGACCCGGCATGAACGACAGGCTCGTGAACCTCTTGCCGGAGCTGATGCGCGGCGCGCTCCCGCTCGCGCGCGGGGCATTTGTATTCGACGCGTTCGAGGACAACGCCGTGGTGCTGCTGCGCGCGGTGAAGGAGCGCGAAGGGCTCATCGACGCGGCGCGCTCGCTGCTGGACGAACTCAGGGCGCACGGCGTGGAAGCGACGCTGACCGCCTGCTGGAACCTCGGGTCGCTCGCGCGCATACGCAGGGCCTACACCCTCAACGAGGGGGCGCTGCGCACGGCGCGGCAGATCTACCCGCACAAATCCCTTTTCACGCTTGCGGAAATGCGCTTTGCGGACAAGTGCATCAAAATCATAGAAAGCGGCGAGGACGCGGTGAAGCAGGCGATGGAGCCGCTCGAGGCGATACCGGAGGACGGCGGCATTGCCTACGGCGAAATGCTCAAAACCCTTTGCGCTTATTATCTGGATACGCCGCAGAGCGCACAGGCCGCGGCGGAACTGTTGTTCGTGCACAAAAACACTGTGCAATACCGCATGAGAAAATTCCACGAGCGCATCGCCATCAATTCTTCGGACGCGCTGGAGGTTGGGGAACTGTGCGCCGCGCTCGCCGTGAGCCGGATTTTGGAAAGCAACAGAAAGAGCCGAAATTAATCGAATTTCAAGGAAAAATATCCCATCGCGCCGGATGCTTCCTTTGTGCGCACGAGCGTTGCCGCCGCCGCGCGGCGTGGCAAAAAAGCTTTTGTGCGCCAAAACAAATCAAACCTATTCAGGTTGATTCGCCAACCAACGATTTCTTGCTTTTGTTATGATAACATAACGCTACTGGGGCACAGATCCTTTTAGCCTTTCACATTAACGCGGGAAAACAAAAACGAAAAACCGACACAAACGAATGACGCGCACAAAAAACGAGAGGAGAGCCATCTTATGAAACGAGTTTTGGCATTATTGCTCACAGCGACGCTGCTCTTTGGCATTGTCGGCTGCGACAATGGCGCAAACAACACCAACGACCCCCAGGGTACGCCCGCCGGGCCGGGGCAGACCGGGGACGTACCCGCCACGACCGACGGCGGCACGGGAACGGGCACCTCGAGGGATTCCATGTCCCTCATACTGCCTGTCGACTGGCCGGCCTATATC
>JAEWMV010000086.1 GCA_023393045.1 Bacillota bacterium
GACGGCGTGGTGGCGGCGGTGACGCGCATCGGCACCACGCGGCGCATATTTCCCCCGTACGGGGAGCTCTTGCCGCGTATCTGCTAGGCGTTGCGGCTTTTTCCGCCTCTTGACTGCGCAAAAGAAGCTGCTATAATGATTGGGTACGACCGCCCGTTCCTTCCGGCAGCCAGTCGAAGGGATGGGCTTTATTATTTTCAATCCAGGAGTGGATGTATGGCTGAGTTGATTCCGGCGCTCTGCGTGTTTGTGCCCCTGTGCGGCGCGTGCCTGCTGCCCTTTGTCGGCAAAAGGAGCGCCAAAGCGCGCAACGCCCTTTCCCTGGCGCTCGTAGCGGCGGCGTTCGCGCTCTCGCTATGCGCGCTGCCTGCGGTGCTCGCGGGCGATCCGTACGAAGCGCATGTCGCGCTGCCGCTTGGGTTGAGCTTCGGCCTGCGCGCGGACGCGCTCGCCGTGTTTATGGCGCTGACCTCATCGTTTGTGGCGATGTTCATCGTCATCTATTCCTTCGGCTACATACACGGCTACCCCCACCAGAACGAGTATTACATGATGGTGACGCTCTTCATCGGCGCGATGATGGGCCTCGTGTATTCTACAAACCTCATTTTCATCTACATGTTCTGGGAAATCAGCGCCGTGTGCTGCTGGCGGCTCATCGGGTTCTACCGCGAGGAGCTGACCATCGTGCGCGCGAACAAGGCCTTTTATATCACCGTGGGCGGCGCGCTCGTCATGCTCGCGGGCTTCATCGGCCTCTATGCCCAGACCGGCACCTTCGACCTCGACGCGATGAAGGGTATTCCCATCCCCGCGTGGACGGTGGCGCTCATCCTCTTTGGCATACTTTCTAAATCCGCGACCTTCCCGCTGCACAGCTGGCTGCCGGACGCGGGCGTCGCGCCCTCGCCTGTCACGTCGCTGCTGCACGCGGCGGTACTGGTGAAAATCGGCGTATTCGCGTACGTGCGCCTCTTTGTCAAGACCTTTGCCATCCCCTCGGAGTTCACGCTCGTCGTCCCCGTCATCGCCGCGGTAAGCGCGCTCGTTTCGGCGGGCTGCGCGCTTCGCGCCAACGATATCAAGCGCGTCATCGCCTATTCTACGATAAGCCAGCTTGCCTTTATCCTGCTTGGCATCTCCTCGGGTGCTGAAACGGGGCTTGTGGGCGGACTTTTGTACATACTTGCCCACAGCGTGGCCAAAGGCGGGCTGTTCCTGTGCGCGGGCATCGTGGAGCACAGCGTGCACACCAAGGACATTACCAAAATGGGCGGACTTATCAGGCGCTTCCCACTGACCGCTCTATCCTTCGCGCTGTGCGCGTTTTCGGTGATGGGGATACCGCCCTTCTCTGGCTTTTTTGCGAAATACATGGTGATCGACGGCATACTCGGGGCGGGGCATCCCCTGCTTGCCTGCGTGTTCATACTCGGCGCGGTGATGACGGTACTCTACCTCGCGCGCGTGTTCGCCAAGGTGTTCCTCGGGCCGGAGACCTTCCCTGATAAAAAGGAAGGCTCGGCCACGATGGTCGTGAGCGTCGTCACGCTCGCCGCCGCCGCGCTGGCGCTCGGTCTTGCAATCAACCTGCCGCAGTCCCTCGCGGCCATGGTATGGGAGGCGATGTGATGTTTGCAAATATCGCGGCATACCTCAACGATCCTGTGAGGCTTTTGCTTCTCTTCATCGCGCTGCCCGCGCTGTGCGGCGTCATCGCGTGGGGCTTGCGCGGCAAGTCCGCCCTTGCGCTTCGCATGGCGCTCGTGATCGCCGCAGGCGCGCTCAACCTCTTCTTCGCCCTCGCGCTCTACCTCGGCGGCGGGGCGGAAGGTTCGCTCCCCTTTGGGAATCAGGGCTTTGAGCTGCGCTTTGCGGCGGGCGGCCTTTCCTCGCTGATGCTGCTCTTCGCGGCGTTTATGTTCCTGCTCGTCTCCATCTACGCAGCGTCGTGGTTTCGCAACAAGGAAAAGGGCGGCACGTACCTGCTCTTCCTCTTCGTCAGCCTGGGCATGGTCAACGGCGCGCTGATGGCGGATAACCTTGGCATACTGCTCTTCTTCTGGGAAGGGCTTCTGTGTACGCTCTTCGGCATGCTGCTCATCAACAGGAAGGATAAGCCCAAAACCGCCGTCAAGGCGCTTGCCCTCTCGGGCACGGCCGACCTCATCATGATGCTTGGCATCATCGCCACAGTACACGCCGCGGGTACGGCGAACATGAGCGAGATGCGCGCGCTCCCCATAGAGGGCCTCGGCGCGCTCGGCTGCGCGTGCATGCTGCTGGGCGCGATGGGCAAGGCGGGCGCCATGCCCTTCCACAGCTGGATACCGGATGCGGCGGGCGATGCGCCCGCGCCTTTCCTCGCCGCGTTCCCAGGCTCCCTCGAAAAGATTGCGGGCATCTATTTGATGACGCGCATCATCAAGGATATCTACGTTTTTACTCCCGGTTCCCCCATGAGCGTGTTCGTGATGACACTGGGCGCGGTGACGCTCTTCTTCGGCGTGGCGATGGCGCTCATCCAGAAGGACATGAAGCGCCTGCTCTCCTACCACGCCATCAGCCAGGTGGGCTACATGATACTGGGCATCGGCACAGGGCTTCCCGTGGGCATCGCGGGCGGCGTATTCCACATGATGAACCATGTGCTCTATAAATCCGGCTTGTTCATCACGGCGGGCGCTGTGGAGGACAGGACGGGAACCACCGATTTGCACAAGCTGGGCGGCCTTGCCCGCCTCATGCCCGTGACGGCTGTTTGCTTCATCATTTGCGCGCTCTCCATAGCGGGCTTCCCGGGCTTCAACGGCTTTTTCTCGAAAGAACTCATCTTCGACGCGGCGCTCGAGAGCGGCACGCTCTTCTACATCGCGGCGCTGCTGGGCGCGTTCATGACGGCGGCAAGCTTCCTCAAGCTCGGCGGGGCAGCCTTCTTCGGGCCGCTGCGCCTGCCCGACGGGCATAAGCCCGTGAAGGAAGCGCCCTTTGGCATACTTGCCCCCGCCGTCCTGCTCGCCGCGCTGTGCGTGTTCTTCGGCGTGTATAACGCCTTCCCGCTCGACACGCTCATCGCGCCCGCGCTAAATGACGCCGC
>JAEWMV010000120.1 GCA_023393045.1 Bacillota bacterium
CGCAGCGTGGGCGCATTGTTTCTCAACAATACAGCATTACTATTCTAATTCAAGCCCGTTTTTTTGTCAACGGGAAAACCGCCGCGCCCAAAGGGACGGGAAAGCTTGGATATTCTTGTCTCGCGCCTTGATTTGTGGTACTGTTATGCATATTGATGTGAACGGCCGCGCTGCGCCCTCGCCGCCGCGGCCGAAAGGAGATAACCCATGCAAAAATCCAGGCGTATACTCGCCCTTTTGCTCGTCGCCGTCATGGCGGCGTCGCTTGCCGCCGGCTGTGAGAGGCTTTTCCCGCAAGGCACGGGGGACGCCACGCCCGCGCAGACCGCGCCGCTCACAGCGGGGCCCGCGGCCACGCCGACGCCCGTATCCGAGGCGAGCACGGCCCTTGCCGCGCTCGACATGGAGATATTCGACGAGTACGCGACGAGCGACGCGCTGACCTACCACCTCACCCTCGCCCATCCCGAGAACTTTCCGGATTTAAGTGCGCCTGAGACTGGCTGGGGCGCCTTTACCTATGCGGAGGCGGAGAGTGCCACCGAGCAGGAGCGCGCGTGGCTTGCGGCGCTCAACGAAATCGACCGCGCGGCGCTTGAGGAAAACGAACAGCTCACCTACGACACATTGAAGCAATACCTCGAGTGGAACATCGCTTCCTTCGATTATTATTATTACGGCGAGGTGCTCGACACGCTCGTTGGCCTGCACTCCAATCTGCCGCTCAACATGGTGTTCTACGATATGGATTCCGTGGAGGATGTGGAAGGCTACCTCATGCTGCTCGCGGACACGCCGCGGCTTATCGAGCTCGTGCTCCGGTATGAGCGGGAGAAGTCCGAGGCGGGGCTTTTCATGACGGACGCCGCGCTCGACCAGGTGCTCGACCAGCTCCAGGACGTGATCGACGCGCGCGACACGCTCTTCCTGCTCGCCACGTTTGACGAGATGATCGCGGACATCGACATGACGGACGCGCAGCGCCAGGATTTCGCCTCGCGCAACGATGCGCTCGTGGGCGCGCTCATCGATTCCTACGCGACGCTCGCCGACGGGCTCGCGCTTCTTCGCGGCACGGGCACCAACGAGGCGGGGCTTGAAGCCTACGGCGAGGAGGGTCTTCGCTATTTCGAGCTGATGCTCAACTACAACGCCTGCACGACCATTACTCCGGAGGAAGCGCGGCGCGTGCTCAACGACGAAATTGCCTATCAGATCAGCGTCATACAGGAGACCTCCGCCAAGGAGCCCAGCGTCTATGAGAATTACGATAAAATCAAGCTCACCGTGGGCACCACGCAGGAAAATCTCGATTACCTCGAAAACCTCATGTCCCGCTACTTCCCGGAACTGCCGGAGCATACCGTCACCTTCATGGACTGCCCGGAGGAACTGGAGAACCAGTTCAGCCCCGCAGCGTATCTCGTGCCGCCCGTGGACGACGCGAGCGAGAACCTCATCATACTCAACGCCAAAACGCTGGGGGACGATTCCCGCTTCCTCGACACGCTCGCGCACGAAGGCTATCCGGGACATATGTATCATTACCAGTACATCCGCACGCTCACCCAAGAGACGGGCTACGCGCGGCAGGTGTTCGACCTGACGGGCTATTACGAGTGCTGGTCGCAGGCGGCGGAGGTGTTCTTCGACACCTATAACACGCGCTTTAGCGCCAACTACTGCCGCTTTATGAGCGCGAACTCCACGCTTTCAAACCTCCTTCTCCCGGCGCTCTTTAGCATCGAGGTCAACTATTACGGCGCTACGCTTGAGGAAATCACCGCCCGCGTCGCCCAGTATTACACCGAGGATACCGCGGCGCAGCTTGCGCCCGTGTATTACCAGTACGCAGTGGAGAATCCGTTCTATTTCCTCAAGTACGCCATGGGCTTCACCCTCTTCCAGCAGGAGCTCAGGAAGGCGCAGAGCGCGCTTGGCTACAACTTCGACAGGCTTGCTTACAACAAGGCTTTCCTTGACCTCGGCCCCACGTACTTCAACTTCATTTTGCCCGTGATGGACGAATGGATCGAGGAGCATAAGTGACGAGGGGTAATTGACAATGACTGCATGAAAAACGCCCGCGCAAGCGGGCGTTTTTGTCTGGGGCCGCGCTCAGGGGGTCGGCGTCGTAAAGCCGGCGGCGCCGTTGTTTCTGCCCATGCCGCCCATACCGCTCATACCACCCATAGAGTCGATGTCGAGGTCGGAACCGTCGATGAGGGCGGAAGCGTCGGCCGCCTGCCCTTCGCTCGTCGAGGGGATGACGCCCTCGAGCTGGCCGCGGATGCTTTCGGCGCGCCTGAGGCAGAATTCGCGCAGCGTCTTTGCTGCGGCGAGGAATTCGTCGTAGGTGCAAAAGCCGTTCGCGTCGCGTTCCACATAGGGGGAAAGCATCGCCGTCGTTTCGTCGAAAAGCGCCTCAAATGTTCCGCTCTCAAAGAAGTCCGCAATGAAGGCCGAAAGGCGCGCGTGATAAAGCGCAAGGTACTCTTCATCGTTGAAAATCCACGCGAGCATCGGACGGGAATCCGTCGTGCCGCCGGACGTGGGCGAGTCCACGGGGTAGTTCACAAGCCCGGTCGCGTCCGACGCGCTTTGGAAGCCGCCGAAGGCGAGGTTGTAGTCCCAGGGAATCATCGAGAGCACGCCGTCCTTCTCATAGAGGTAATAGTTGTGGATCATGGAGCCGGTGTAGCTGTCGAAGTTGACCACGAAGTTGTGCGCCGCAAAGTAGCCGATGACGGCTTCCACATCCACGGTTTCTTCGATGTCCGCGTTGTCATTGAGGCGTTTGAGCGCGGCAATCAGGCGGCGCTTGTCCGCGCCGGAAAGAGCGGTCTTCGCGCTGTCGAAGATATTGGCATAGTTCGCAGGATCGTCGTCGCTGTAGATGAGGGAAACGTCGCTTGAACCCATGCCCCCGAAGGCGTTTCCACCCCCGGCCATGCCGGGAAAACCTTCCTGCCCGACGCCGCCCTGGAAACCGCCCTGTCCGGCGCCGTCCGGGAAACCGCTTTGCCACGCGCCGTCCTCTCCCGCGGCCGGCCATTGGTCCTGTTCTCCCTCAGCCGTGCCGGACTGCTGCCCCCGCCCGGGGAAGCCGCCCTGCTGCGGGCCGTTCCCCGAGGCATCCGGCGCGGCGGAGGGCATAGCGCCCGGCATGCCGGAGAATTCGTCCGCGCCGGGCAAAGCGCCGCGGTCAAAACCGGAAAAATCTTCGGCGGAATCGCGGAAGGCGTCGAAGTCGAAGTTCTTGCCGTTGCCGCGCCCTCCGCCCATGCTGATGCTGTCCGGCTTGTACAATTCGCCGTAATCGCCGCCGTAATTGCGCGTGAGGAAGCTTTCCTCAACGCCCTCGAGCGCGAGGTAAAGGCCCCAGTCCTCACCGTTGACGGTAACCCAAACGTAGCTTGCGAGCGGGGCGGGCACGGAAAGGCTCGCCATCATTTTATAGGTCAGGTAATCCTTCATGAGGGTATTGTCCTGGATGTTGTTGTTGAGCACGAGCTTGTCCAGCCCGTAATAGGCGCCCGCGCCGGTAAAATGGTCGAACTCGATTTTGAAGCTGTACCGGTCGTTGCCGAAGGAGGCAACGCTGGAGAGCGAAGTGTTGCCCTTTGCGCGTATGGCGACGTTGCCGAACGTTTCACCGTCGATAACGAGGTCGCAGAGCACATACTGCTCGTCTGTGGCGCTTTCGATGAAGTCTGTCCAGTCCGCCTCGCCCATCCGAATGTCGATCGCGTGGACGTAGGAGTCGTCAAACAGCTTGTCCTCGTAACCCATTGCGGCGGGCGCGCGTTCGCCCTCCAGCGCGCTTGCGCGCATGAGCAGCGCCGTGAGCGCGAGGGTAAGCGCCACGATGATGCAGCACAGGGGTGTTGTCAATTTGTGCTTGGACACGCTCAATCGCTCCTTTATCCCTGATATTCCCCGTTGTACCCCACAAGCACCGCGCTGTTTACGCCCTCCAGATCCGAGAGCGCGTTGATGAAATTCGTGTTGTCGTCCTTGAGGCGTATTTCATAATTGAGCTCCACCGCGCCCTTGCGCGCCGTTTTGCTCTTGATGACGGCCTTTTGCACCGCTGTCTCCAAAAACTGCCGGGCGCGAAGCTCGCTTTCATGGTCGGCGCAGGAAATCATGATGATATACGGGTTTGTGTGCGGCTTGCGGTTGACGAAAAAGTAGAGGAGGAGGCCGATGGCAAGACTGCCTATCACCGCAAGCGGAATCATGCCCGCGGCGATGACGATGCCCGCGGCGATGGCCCAGAAGAGATAGGCGATGTCCAGCGGCTCCTTGATGGCGGTGCGGAAGCGCACGATGGAAAGCGCGCCCACCATGCCCAGCGAGAGCACCACATTGCTTGTAACGGCGAGGATGACCACGGTGGATATCATCGTGAGGGCGATGAGCGTCACGCCGAAGGAGGAGGAGTACATCACGCCGTTGAAGGTTTTCCTGTAAACGAGGAAGATGAACACGCCCACGCCGAAGGCGATGACGAGGGCGATCGCTATGTCCGTGAGGGACACGCTCTGGAAATTTTCGAGGAAGCTCGATTTGAAGATGTCGGAAAAGCTGTCCATTGGAAAAAACTCCTTATTAAAGGTTTGTTTATATCAGCCGTAAATACGGCATGCGGCGTATTTGGAAAAGGCGTCCGTGCGGCGCGCGCCGAGCTGCACCGCGTCGCGGATGAAAGAAGGCAAAAACGCGTCCCATTTGACTTCGAGCAGATACACGGGCTCGGCCAGCGGCGCCGTGACGCCGTCCGCCTCGAGGAAGCGGGCAACCTCCATGCCGGTGCGGATGTCGTAATCGAGCGTCACGCGCACATTTCCCGCGTCGTATACGAAGGGGATGCGCGCGTAGACTACCACGGCCCTGGGCAGCAGGGCGCAGGAAAGCTTCGTGTAAAATTCGAGGAGGAGGGGATCGCGGCTGCCTGCCATCCACGCGGTGTCGCCCGCGAGGATGCGCGCGGCCTCATCCCGAGTCAATTCCGCCGTCCGCTTGGCGCACAGGCCGTTTAGCTTGCTTTTCTTTTCGAGATGGATGAGGGAGAGGTCGTCGTTGTAATAGCGGATGCGAAACTTTTCCCTGGCATTGACGCCGTCGCGCTTTTCCATAAGCGCGGTGTCGCGCAGGTCGTCAAAGTAG
>JAEWMV010000130.1 GCA_023393045.1 Bacillota bacterium
CGACCTCGCTTATATGCCCTACGCTGGCAAGCTGGCGGCGCAGATCATCGCGGGCGCCTTTATCGGCTGCGGACTGAGCCGCGAACGGCTCAAATCGCTGCCGAAGATCGCGGGGCCTTTCCTGTGCGTGATGGCGGAACTGGTGCTGGCCAATGCGATCGCAGGCGCATTAATCTGGAAAACCTCGAAGCTGGATTTCGTCACAGCCATGCTCAGCACCATGCCCGGCGGCATGACGGATACCCCTTTGATTGCGGCGGACATGGGGGCGGATATCGGATACGTTGCGGTTTTGCAGTTCGTCCGGCTTATTTTCAGCGTCGCAATCATGCCTACTCTCATCGTGCTGCTCGATGGCGGCCGCGCCAAAATGGACAGGCCGGAGGGCGCTGCCCCCAAAGCGGAAAAAGTGCGCCATACGCCGCGCGAGGCGCTCTGCCTGCTGGCCTTCACAGCCGCCTCTTTCGCCGGGGGATGGCTGGGCAAAATCAGCGGCATACCCGCGGGCGCGCTGGCGGGGGCCATGTTCGCGGCCATGCTGGTCAAGCTGGCGATGCCGGAAATCGTGCTGCCTCCCGCCGTCAAGCGGATCGCCCAGGTGCTGGCGGGCGCGTTCATCGGCTGCGCGATCCGGCGGGAGCAGCTCGCTTCGCTCGACCGCTTCATATTGCTGCCCGCGCTCATCATCATCGCCGTTTATGCGGCGCTGAGCATACTCACAGGCATCCTGATCCAGCGCTTTTTCCATCGCGGGCGCAGGGAAGCCATGCTCTTTGCAACGCCGGGCGGCGCCAGCGATATGGTCCTGACCGCGGCGGATATCGGCGTTTTCAGCACAGATTTGGTATTCATGCAGATCCTGCGTATGATCATCGTGCTCTCGGTATTCCCGCAGGCGATTTTGCTTATAGGCAGGCTGCTTGGCGCGATGGAATAAATGGAGGCATATCTATTATGAAAAACCATCTCGGGGAACTGGCGGAATTTATCCGTGGCCTGCGCTGGGAGGCACTTCCCCAGGACGTGCACTCCGCGGCGGCGGTGAGCGTATTGGACAGCGTCGGCGCGGCCCTCGGCGCGGCGGAGGATGGGCAGGTGCGCAGCGTCGCGCAGGCGTACCTTGGCGTTGCGGGCGATGGCGCGCACGCGCATCTATGGGGAACCGGCCTTCAAGTTCCTCTGCTGACGGCCGTGTTCAACAACGCTCTTATGGGACACACGCTGGAGATGGACGACGTCCACACGGGTTCCAAAACGCATATCGGCACCGTCGTGGTGCCCGCGGCATGGGGCATGGCGCAATATCTTGGCGCGTCCGGCAAAGCGTTCCTCGGCGCCGTCGTCGCGGGCTATGAAACGATGGCGCGCATCGGCATGGCCCTGGGCGTTACCAGCCACCGCCTCAGGGGCTGGCATGTGACGGGAACGGCAGGCACCTTCGGTGCGGCGGCAGCCTGCGCCAAGCTGCTCGATCTTGACGAAGCGCAAACGCTAAGCGCTCTGGGACTTGCGGGCAGCCAGTCCTGCGGGCTGTGGGCGTTCCTTGCGGACGGCGCAAGCAGCAAGGTGCTTCATCCGGCGCGCGCCGCCGCCAGCGGCACGGAAGCGGCACTGCTCGCCAAAGCGGGCATGACGGGGCCAAAGTACATTCTCGACGCCAAGGACGGCGGAATGCTTTTTGCCATGACGGATGAGCCGGAGATCGCGGCTGTGTCCTGCGATCTCGGCGTGCGGTATGAAATCCTATATATGGATCGCAAGCCGTATCCCTGCTGCCGCAGCACCCATTGCGCCATAGACGCCGCGCTTGCGCTCAGAAAACGCTATGGAATCACGGGAGAGGATGTGCGCTCCGCCATGGTGGACACCTATTGGGTGGGGTATCAGCAGTGCGGGTGCAGCGAAGGCAGCCTTCGTCCGGTCACATCCACGGACGCAAAATTCAGCACGCCTTATTTGACCGCCTGCGCTCTGCTTTTTGGGGAGGTGGGATTGCGGCAGCTTTCGGCAGCTTCCCTGTCCGATTCCAAAACGATGGATTTGACAAACCGCATCGCCGTACGTCCGGACGATGCGTTCAGCTCCCTGTATCCGGAGCATTGGGGTTGCCGGCTGACGCTGTATCTTCGCGACGGGCGTACGGTGGAGCAAACGGTGCGGGATGCGGCGGGCAGCGTGGACAATCCCCTCAGCGAGCCACAGCTTCTGGAAAAGGCGCGCGGCTTCCTGCGCGTCGCCTATCCTGATTCCGCATCCCAGCTTGCGGATTCCATTATTCATCTTGGCGATGCGGCAACCCTTCCTGTTCTCTGAGCGGCTCTACGGCGATCCGTACGGGTCGTCACTTTTGAAGGAAAGCGGCAAAGGCGCTTCCGGCGCTGGTCAATGCGGGGAGCATGTAGCCGCGGTTAAATCGGATCACCGGCAGGCGCTCGACAGGGACCATTTCCATGTGCTTCATGGTTTCTTCCATGAGGTGCAGACATTCCACGGCGCCGCGCCCCGAGCCGCCCGCGCAGGCAATCAGCATGCATTTTTTGCCCTTGAGCGCATGGTTGTGGGCCGTTTCGCAGCGGCGCAGGCGATCCAGAAACGCCTTCAGGCATTCCGCGAGGTCATGCCAGTAGACCGGCGTAATCCAAACGATCCCCTCCGCGGAAACGAGCTTGTCGTAGAGCCGCGCAAAATCGTCCGTAATCACGCATGCGCCCCCGGAGGCGCACAAACCCCAGCCATCTCCGCAAGCCCGGCAGTTTCCGATAGCCAGCTCATTCAGGTGAACCGCTTCCGCTTCCGTTCCCGCCGCGGCAAGCCCCTCAAGAATCCGATCCTTCGCGGCGGCGCTCAGGCCGTCCTCGTTGGGACTCGCCCATATAACCAAGACAGACATAGCAATCCTCCCTGTTTTTTCTGTGTATTGGATAAGAATAGTATAGCATCCACTTTCCGTCGCGCAAAGCGGTAGGATTGCCGGGCGCAGGCACAGTCCCCATCTTCGCCCCTGCGCTTTCCTGCTTTTCTGTCCTCCTCCTGTCCCTTTTTCCAAACAATAAAACAAAAAATATATTGTACCCCGCGGCATACATTTCCCTGCGCCCACAAGGATAAAAAGCGCGGGAAAGTGCAGGCAGCGCACTTGATTTCCAGCAATATACAGGGTGCGCGGCGCGGAATTATATTGTATAACTCGATTAAAATCCCAGTGCAAAAGCGCTTGCAATTTCATTTTGAATCGGTTATTATAATATCATAAAGAACGAATGTCCGTACATATTAATTTCATGGCAAAAGAAAATCTTATTTTGCATGACAAAATACATATTCTTGGTATCGGGGGCAAGGCACATGAAAAAAGAATATATACTCGGCATCGATCAGGGGTCGACCGGCTCTAAAGTCATGGTTGTGGATAAGGCGGGCGAAGTGGTGTGCAGCGCCTATCGCCGCATAGAGAGCGATTATCCCGAAGAAGGCTGGCTGGAGCACGACCCGGCTGAGATATGGGAGTCCGTGCGCGAATGTTTGATTGAAGTGGCGGGGCAATTCGATCTTGCGAAGATACGCGCCATCGGCATCACCAACCAGCGCGAAACCACCATCCTCTGGGAGCGCACCACGGGCAGGCCGCTCACCCCGGCGGTGAGCTGGCAGTGCACGCGCAGCGCAAAAATCGTTGCGCGCTGGGAGCCGTTTGCGGGTGAAATCCTCGAGAAAACGGGGCTCATCAACAACACCTACTTTTCCGCGAGCAAAATCGTTTGGCTCTTTGAAAACAACCCTTTGCTTCGGGAGCGCGCCGAGCGCGGCGAAATCTGCTTTGGCCACATCAACACCTGGATACTCTGGAAGCTCACCGGCGGCAAGTCGTTTCTGACCGATTCGGCCAACGCGGGCAGAACCATGTTCTTCGACGTGCGAAAGAACGCCTATGACGAGGCGCTCATGGAAAAGATGGGCATTCCCGCATCGATACTTCCTGAAGTGCTGCCCTGCGACGCACACTTCGGCATGGCGACGGAGCCAAAGGAAGTTTTTGCCGAACCTGTACCCGTGATGGCTTCCATCGGCGACCAGATGAGCGCGCTTTTCGGGCAGGCCTGTTTCCGCCGGGGCGAGGCGAAGTGCACCATCGGCACATGCCTCAACCTCGTCACCTATACGGGTCGGTATGAAGCGCCTAAAAACGGCCTTCTGCCCGCCATCGCGGCCAACCGCGGGGGCGAGCTGACCTATGAGCTCGAGGGCGGCGTGTACGTTGCGGGCTCCGTCAACGAGTGGCTGATCGAGCAGCTGTGCATCGCTTCTTCCCCGCAAGAAATAGGCGCGCTTGCGCAGGAGGTCGCCTCCACCAACGGCGTGTACTTCGTGCCTGCGTTCCAGGGGCTGGGCGCGCCGCACTGGAACGTCAACGCCCGCGCTCTCATCATCGGCCTCTCTAAATTCCACGATAAGCGCCACATCTGCCGCGCGGCGATGGAATCCATCGCATTGCAGACCAACGACGTGGTCGAAACGCTCAAAAATGAATACGGCCTTGCCATCAGTACGCTTCGCGTGGACGGCGGCGTCGCAAAAAGCGACTTTGTGCTGCAGCTCTTTGCGGACATCATCGGCTGCCGCATCGAACGGCCGAAAAACACCGACCGCACGCCCATGGGCGCGGTGTATATGGCAGGGCTTGCAAGCGGGCTCTGGCGGGACACGGACGAGGTCGCCGCCCTCTGGAAGCCGGATAGAACATATGAGCCGCGCCTGCCGAAAGCCGAGCGCGAAGCGCTGATTGGCGGCTGGAAAGAGGCTGTGAAACGCTCGTTCGACTGGGCGAAATAAGGCGGAACCATTAAAGGAGGAACACTGTGCAGAACGAGAGAATTTGCCTGCGGTTTGAGAACATCAGTATGGTGTTTCCCGGTGTGCGGGCGCTCAGCGACGTATCCTTCGGCGTTAGGGCCGGCGAGGTGCACGCGCTCATGGGCGCCAACGGCGCGGGAAAATCCACGCTCATCAAGATACTTGCGCGGGTTTATGAGCAGACGGCGGGCGACGTGCTGCTGGACGGGGTGAGCCTCTCCAAGGCCACGCCCGAGACGATACGCTCCTACGGCATCGACTTCATCTTCCAGGAGTTGGAGCTGATACCGGGCTTCACCGTCGCGCAGAACATCATGATCGGCATCGAGCCGAGGAACAGGGCAGGGCTTATCGACTGGAAGAGGATGAACGCCGAGGCGCAAAGCGCGCTCGACGCCTTCATGCCCGGCGTGGTGGACGCTTGTGCGCAGGTTTCGAGCCTGTCCATCGCCAAGCAGCAGATCGTGTGCATCGTGCGCGCGCTCTACCGGCAGCCGAAAATACTCGTGCTCGACGAACCCACAAGCCGCCTTTCCGCCTCCGAGACGGACGCGCTCTTTGACGCGATTCGAAAGCTCAAGCGGGAGCAGGAGATCACGATCATCTATATCTCCCACCGTCTTGAGGAGCTTTTCCGTATCTGTGACCGCGTGACGGTTCTGCGGGACGGCGTCTATACCGGCACATGGCCGCTTACCGATCTTTCCAAGGAGGACATCGTCTACAAAATGGTCGGCTCCGTGCAGAAGACGGGCGAGCACAGGCCCTACGACGCCGCCCTCGACGCACTTGAGCCGGAGCTTGAGGTCGAGCATCTGAGCGTGGAAGGGCTCATCGACGACGTTTCCTTCTCCGTGCGCCCGGGCGAGGTGCTCGCCTTAACGGGCGCGGTGGGCTCGAGGAAAACGGAGCTTATCGAAACCATCATGGGCATGCGCGAGAGGAGCGCCGGCCGCGTGCTGGTGCGAAGGCGCGAGATGAAGCTGCGCGGCGCGCGCTCCGCCAAAAAGAGCGGCATGTGCCTGATTCCCGAGGACAGAAGAAAGAACGGCGTCATTTCGGACTTCACCGTCCGCGAGAACACCACCGTCGCATTTCTAAACAAATTCACCAACAAAGCAAAGCTCATCCGCCAGAGGAGCGAGCGGGACACGGTAAAACAGTTCTGCGACAAGCTTCAGGTTAAAATGGCCGGCACGGAGGTCGCCATCAAGACGCTTTCGGGCGGCAACATGCAAAAGATCGTCGTCGCCAAGTGGCTCGTGGGCGATTCCACCATCTATTTTTTTGACGAGCCCACCGTGGGCATCGACGTCAAGGGCAAATCGGAAATCTATTCGCTGATACGCGAGCTGGCCCGCGATAAAAAGACCATCGTCGTCGCCACGAGCGAGGTGGACGAGGCCATCGACATCAGCGACCGCATGGTGGTCATGTTCAACGGCAGGGTGGTGGCGCAGCGGACCAGCGCCGAGGTGAACCGCGAGGAGATCGTGTATTTGACAATGGGAGGCGCGCAGCATGCACAAGAGTAAGCTAGGGGCAAAGAAGGGATTCTCCTTCGGCAGGTTCTTCGACGTTTGGGGCTCCATACTGACCTTCGCGGTCATGCTGGCGGCGTTCTCGGTGCTTTCAAGCAGCTTCCGCACGGGCTCTAACGTGATCAACATCCTGACCCAGAGCGCGCCCACGCTCATCATCGCTCTGGGCGTGACGCTCGTCAACATGGCGGGCGAGAGCGACCTTTCCCTGGGCGGCGTTGTGGGGCTGAGCGCGTCGCTCTTTTGCGGCTTCATCGCAAACGGGTCGAGCCCTGCCATGGCGTGTGTGGTGAGCATCGGCGCGGGGCTTCTCCTAGGCCTTCTCAACGGCATACTCGTGGCGGTCGCCGGACTCTCTTCCTTTATCACGACCATCGCTGTGATGTTCCTCGCGCAGGGGCTTGAGTACGCCTATTCTAACGGCGCGAGCCTGTGGGTGCGCGATCATCCGGTCACAAAAATCGTCACCGCGAGCGCGGGGCCCATCCCCGTGCTGGTGCTCATTTCGCTCAGTCTGTTCGCAATCGTCTATCTCGTCATGCACCAGACGAAGTTCGGCCTGCACATACAATCCGTCGGCCTTTCGCAGGATGCGGCGCGCTTTGCGGGCATTTCGGTCAAGCCCATCAAGCTTTTGATGTTCAGCCTCGGCGGCGTGTTCTACGCGGTGGGCGGCATTTTGAACGCCCTTCGTTCGAGCGGGTCGATCATTTATTCCGGCCAGCGCCTGCTGCTGCCCGTGCTGGCGGTGACCTACATCGCAAAGACGATACTGGGCACCAAGCGCCCGAACATCCCCGGCATACTCGTGGGCGCGCTGATGCTCACCTCCATCTCCACGGCGTTCACGCTGATGAGCCTGGAGTTCTATTACACCTTAATCGCGCAGGGCGCCGTGCTCTTCTTCGCGGCCATACTCTCCGTGAGCGAGCGCAGCGTAATCCTCCAGGAAGACTTGAGATAAGCGAGGCAATTGAAATGAAGGAGAAACTAAAAGGCGCCGATTTGAAAAAGGCTTTTAAAAAATATGCCGCGTTGCTCGTGTACGCCGGGCTTGTGCTGATATTCACCGTCATCAAGCCGCAGTATTTCACGCTGATGAACTTCAAGTCCATCCTCATCCAGACGGCGATGCTCGGCATCATCGCCAACGGCATGACGCTCGTGATGATGACGGGCGGGGCGGACCTTTCTGTGGGCGCGATCGCCGGCGTATGCACGCTCGCGGGTATCTGGCCGGTCGTGTTCGACAAGCTGCCGCTGGGGTCTGGCATCCTCATCGCGCTGGCGCTGGGCATTGCCTTCGGGCTGCTCAACGGCGTGTGCGTGGCGCGTCTTGGCGTCGCGCCCTTCGTGGCGACGCTGGGCTCCATGTTCCTCGCGCAGGGGCTCCAATACCTCTTTAGCGACGGCGGTATGTCCATCTCCTACGGGTTCCCCGAGGCGTACAAGTTCCTGGGCAGCGGAAGCCTCGGCCCCATCCCCATGCCCATCGTCATCTACGCGCTGCTCTTTACGGCGCTGCTGCTTTTGACGGAGTACGCCCCCATGGGGCGCTACCTTCGCGGCACGGGCCTCAACCAGTTCACGAGCGAGCTTTCAGGCATACGCATCCGCTTTTATACCCTTCTCTCCTATGTGCTCTGCGGCCTGTTCGCCGCCATACTCGGCCTTGTGCTGGGCGCATCGCAATCCTATGTTTCGCCGGACCACGGCAACTCGTTCCTAATGGATTCGCTCATGGTGGTGCTTCTGGGCAAGACGCTCATGAACAACAAAATTTCCATATACGCCACGGCCTACGGCGCGCTGCTGCTGCGCTCGTTTGAAACGGGGCTCGCCATGGTGGGCATACCGGTCACGGTATTGAACGTGTGCAAAGGCTCTCTTCTCGTCGCCATACTGCTTTTGACTCTCATCAGCAAGCGCAAGCGCGCCAGAACGTAAGAAAGGGGATTTTGCATGGCTGCAAAGCTTATCGCAACCATAGATTGCGGTTCGTCCAACGTGCGCTGCATCGTGTTCGACATGGACACGGGCCGCCAAGTCGGCGAAGCGTCCATGGACTGGTATGTGCCGCAGAACAGTGAAATTCCGGGCGCGTACGACTTCGACTCCCGCGCCAACTGGGAGCTTGTGTGCGCATGTACCAAGCAGGCGCTCTCGCGCGTGCGGGCGCAGGACGTCGTTGCCGTCACGGCCTCGGGCTTCCGCCACGGCATATTCTGTGTGGATAAGGAGGGCGAGGTCGTCTACGGCTGCTTCAACATGGACAGCCGCATGGACAACACCTTCATCGACGAAAACGGCCTGGGCAAACTCATCCACCAAAAGGCGGGGGACTGGCCGAGCCTGCACGGCCTGCCGCGGCTGATGTGGATAAAGAAGCATCATCCCGAAAGCTTCGCGCGCATCGACAAGGTGATGCTCGTCGCGGATTGGATCGTTTATAAGCTCTGCGGCCGGATTGCCACGGAGCCGGGCGAGGCTTCCTCCACCCTGATGATGGAGCTTGCCACAAGAAACTGG
>JAEWMV010000145.1 GCA_023393045.1 Bacillota bacterium
ATCGGGATTCCCGCGGAACCGCGCAGCTATGAAACGGTCAAAATCGTTCTTAAAGAGATTTCCATCGTCGGCAGCCGCGTGCACAGGCTCAGGGATTTTGCGCGCACCGTCGAGATGATGGACAAGCTCCATAAAGCGGCTGTGTTCCCGCTGGAGAGCATGATTGCTGGCGAATACCCGCTCGAGCGCCTTGAGGAAGCGATTCTCATGCAGCAATCGGGCAAAAACAACGGCAAGCTGATTATTAAGGTGAAGAACTGAAGGGGCGGACGATATGATACTGGATCAATTCAGCCTGGAGGGCAAAATCGCGCTCGTGACGGGCGCGAACGACGGCATCGGCCAGGCCATCGCGCTCGGCCTCGCCGAGGCGGGCGCGGACATCGCCGCGGTCTACCGTTCGGATATATCCGAGACCCAAAAGCTCGTTGAGGCGCTGGGTCGCAGGTTCTTTTCCGTGAAAGCGGATTTGTGCAAAATGGACTCCGTCGCGCTCGTCGCGGACGCGGTGATTTCTCATTACGACCGCGTGGATATCCTCGTCAACAACGCCGGGCAGATACGCCGGGAGGACTCGGTCAAGTTCACGGAAAAGGACTGGGACGACGTCATGAACATCAACGCCAAGGTGCTTTTCTTCCTCACGCAGCGCATCGGCTCGGACATGATCGATAAGGGGATCAAGGGAAAGATCATCAACATCGCGTCGCTGCTCTCCTTCCAGGGCGGCATACGGACCGCCTCTTACACGGTTTCCAAATCCGGCGTGAAGGGGCTTACGATGATGCTTGCTAACGAGTGGGCAAAGCACGGCATCAACGTCAACGCCATCGCGCCGGGCTATATTGCGACGAAAATCACCACCGCTCTTCGCGGCGACGAAACGCGCGCCCCCGAAATCCTCGCGCGCATTCCTGCGGGCAGATGGGGGACCCCTGAGGACTTCAAGGGCGCGGCCGTTTTCCTGGCCAGCGGCGCATCCGATTATATCAACGGATTCACCCTCGCCGTGGACGGCGGCTGGCTTGGCAGGTAATCGATTTGGGCAAAACGCCTGAAAAAATATAAAAGGAGATACCATAATGAAGAAACTCATCGCTCTGGTTTTGGTGGCCGTCATGGCGGCATGCCTGTTTGCGGGCTGCGTGACGGAACCAATTGAAACGACGGATCCGTCGAATGGAACGGCGAATCCGTCCACAACCGAAGGCACGGGCGGTAACGAAGGCAACGGCGCCACAGCGCCCAAGACGCTGAGCATTGCCATCAGCGAGAACCTCACCACGCTTGACCCGCACAGCGCAAACAACGCGCCGAGCTATCAGGTCAGGAACATGTGCTTCGACATGCTCGTCGAGGCGGACCACGAGGGCAATTACGAACCCAGCCTTGCCACCGAGTGGACCACCAGCGAGGACGGCACGGAAATCACGTTCAACCTCAGGCAGGGCGTAAAGTGGCAGGACGGAACGGAATTCACCTCCGCGGACGTCGTGGCGACCTTCCAGCGCCTGATCGACGACAAAACGCTCAACATCTCCTCCATCTATTGGGCGCTGCTTGCCGGCGTCGAGGCGATCGATGAGTACACCGTGAAGATCGTCCTTTCTGAGCCGTACGCCGCAGTGCTCAACAGCCTCTCCGTCACCGCCATCATCCAGGCCAAGGAGTGGGAAGAGAGGGGCGTCGAATCGTTCAACAGCCAGGAATTCACGGGAACCGGCCCCTGGTGTTTTGACGAATGGGTGGACGGCCAGTATTTCCATGTCACCAAGAATCCGGATTACTGGAACAAGGCGAACTATGATCCTTACTATGACGACGTTTATGTGCGCGTCATCCTCGAGGCCTCCACTGCGGTCGCCTCCCATATCGCCGGCGACGTTCAGGCCTACATCGCCTCCTCCGGCATCGACAACGACATGCTTTCCCTCTACGCGGGCTCTGAGAGCACCATCGAGCTCTACAAAATGGAGACGGGCACCGTACAGTATGTCGGCCTCCAGTGCGCGGCTGATTCCGTCTTTGCGGACAGGAACGTGCGCCTCGCGTTCATCGAGGCGATAGACAGGCAGGCCATCGCGGATTCCATCTTCTCCGGCAACGCCGTTGTGCCCGACACCTGCATCGTGGAAGGCGTGCTCGGCTTCTCCGCCGATATCGCGCACTACGACTATAACCCGGCCGACGCGCAGGCGCTGCTTGAGGCCTCCGGCTATGACGGCAGCGAGATCGTGCTCAGCTCCAACACGGGCACCCAGAAGGCGCAGGAGACTTTGCTTGCCATCTCCGAGATGCTCAACGCGGTCGGCTTCAACACCTCCGTGCAGATCGTCGAGTCCGCCACACTGAACGACATGCGCGCCTCCGGCGAGTACGACGCGTTCATGATCGCGACCATGCAGGAGAATGGCGAGTCCTATAAGTACTTTAACATGCGCGTTCTCAACGACGCCCATCACAGCAATTTCGTGGACGAGGAACTCAACGCCGTCATCCAGGCGTCGAACACCGAGATGGACACCGATGCGCGCCGCGCGCTGCTCGAGCAGGCCGCCGCGCTCTGGTCGCAGGATCTCGTGCACATCCCCATCGTCCAGCTCTCCGCCACTTACGCCATCAACTACGGCGTAACCGGCATCGGCCTTTATAAGGACGGGCTGTTCAACTTCAAGTTCGTGAATTACGAAGGTTGATCGCACACTGAAGACCCATTGGTTATTCCCATGCCGGTTTCTCCGGTATGGGAATAACCTCCTGCAAGTGTAAGAAGCGCAAACATCGGTCTTGTCGAAAAGCGGATGGACGAATGCCCTCATTTGCAGCAGTTGAACGATATCACCGCTGTTACCAGTAATAACGGAGGAACCCCGCATGGCTACTATTCGATATATTGTCAAGCGCATGCTGCAGACGCTGATCGTTTTGTTTTTCGTATCCGTCTTCGCGTTTGCACTGATCCGGCTTGCCGGCGGCAATCCGGCGCGCATGATGCTGCCCGACGGCGTGTCCGAGGAGATCGTGCGCCAGAAGGAGATCGAGCTTGGCCTGGATAAGCCGCTCGTCACGCAGTATCTGATTTACATAGGGAATATTTTTAAGGGTGACTTGGGCACATCCACCATCTATAACCAGCCGGTCGCAAAAATTATCGCACAGCGCCTGCCTGTCACGGCGACGCTCGCGTTCTGGACGATTGTTGTGACGCTGCTCATCAGCATTCCGCTGGGCATCGTCGCAGGTTCGCACCAGGGCTCGCTTACGGACTATATCGCCATGAGCACGGCACTTTTCGGGCAGTCGATGTCCCCCGTGTGGCTGGGCGTGCTCATGATCTACATATTCGCCTCAAAGCTCCAGTGGCTTCCGGCGGTCGGCACCGGGGGATTTGAATATGTCATACTGCCCGCCGTAACCCTCGGGTATCCGGTGGCGGCGGAAATCACGCGCATCGGCCGCTCCGGCATGATCGACGTTCTCAAGGAGGACTATATCACGGCAACGTACGCCAAGGGCGTCAGCCGCGCGAAGGTGCAGTGGAAATACGCGTTCAAGAACGCCATGGTGCCCATCGTTACCCTCGTCGGCGTCCAGATCGGCGTGTTCCTTGCGGGTACCGTCGTCGTGGAAACGATTTTTTCCTGGTCGGGCATCGGGCAATTGCTCAAGCAGGCCGTCGACACGAGGGATTATTCGATGGTGCAATCCCTGCTGCTCATCATCGCCTCCATGTTCGCGGTCATCAACCTGGCCGTCGACGTCATCAACTCCCTCATCGACCCCAGAATAACGCTGCAGTAAGGAGATTGACATGGATTTCCGCACAGTTTTAAAAAGAGCTTTGCACGATAAGTTCTTCGTGACGGGGGCAATACTGCTGATCTTCACGCTGGTTGTCACCTTTATATCCCCATACCTGGTGCAGTTTGACCCGACGACGACGTCGCTCATCGAGCGTCTGCAGGGGCCGGAGTGGTTTTCCGAGGGCATGCAGGGGCATATTCTGGGCACGGATTCGCTGGGACGCGATGTGTTCACCAGGCTTCTTATGGGCGGCAAATACTCGCTGATGATCGCCGCGTGCGCGGTGTTCCTTCAAGTCATAATCGGCACGGTGCTGGGCATACTCGCCGGATACATGGGCGGCGCGGTGGATTCCATTATCATGCGTGCCTGCGACGTGTTCCTCACCATTCCCAACCTGATTCTCGCCATCGCCATCATGGCGGTGCTGGGACCGAGCGTGGGCAATCTTATCGCGGTGCTCGCGATTTCGGGCTGGGTGCGTTACTGCAAGGTCACCAGAAACAACGTGATGGTGGTCAAAAAGCAGGAGTTCGTATCCGCCTCCCGCGTGCTCGGCGGCTCGAGCTTCCACATCATGTTCAGCCAGATATTCCCCAATGTCACCACTTCCCTCATCATCCTCGCGAGCAGCCGTTTCGGCAACGCGATCCTCGTGGAGGCCGCGCTGAGCTATCTCAACATCGGCATCCCCGCGCCCACGGCGTCCTGGGGCAACATGATCGCGGACGGGCGCTCCTATCTCTCCACATGCCCGTGGCTGGTGTTCGCGCCGGGCATCGCGCTCATGATCACGGTGCTTGCCTTCAACTTCCTGGGCGACGGCTTGCGCGACATCCTCGACCCGAAGAAAGTATGACGGGAGGGACGGAGGTTTACATGGAAGATTTATTGGTAATAAAAGACCTTCACGCGGAGTTTAAAACGGAGCGCGCGCGCATCTATGCGCTCAACGGCGTGAACCTGAAAATAGGAAGATGCGAATCGCTTGGCCTCGTGGGCGAGGCGGGCGCGGGGAAAACAACCACGGCGCTTTCCATCCTCAATCTTTTGCCAAAGCCGGCGGGAAGGTTCACGGGCGGCGAAATCATATACGACGGTAGAAAGATTTTTGAAATGAAGCAGCGTGAGTTGGAGGATATCCGGGGCGGGAAAATTTCGATGATATTTCAGAATCCGCTCACAGCGCTCAACCCTGTGTTCACCATCGGCGAGCAAATCGCCATGGTGCTCGAGAAGCACAGCCGCATGACCCGCAGGGAAGCGATGGAACACGCGGGCGACCTGCTTGAGTCCGTGGGTATCATGCGCGGCCGTCTGCGCGATTACCCGAACCAGTTCTCAGGCGGCATGCGCCAGAGGGTAGGCATCGCCGCGGGGCTCGCGTGCAACCCGGAGCTGCTTATCGCGGACGAGCCGACCACCGCGCTCGACGTTACGATTCAGGCGCAGATACTGGAGCTGATGAAGGAACTGCAGGTGAAATATTCCTCGTCCCTCCTTATGATTACGCACAACCTTGGCATCGTGTCGGAGCTGTGCGAAAAGGTCGCGGTCATGTACGCCGGGCGCATCATCGAATACGGCACAGCGCGGGAGGTGTTCTCGCATCCGGCGCATCCGTATACCAAAGGGCTTCTCGGGGCGATTCCCTCGCTCGCGGGCCCGCGCAGCCGGCTCAGCGCGATTCCCGGCCACATGGCCGACCCGCAGCAGAAATACGAGGGCTGCAGCTTTGCGCTGCGCTGCGAGGGTTGCAAGGACGGTTGCAAGTCGAACCGGCCGAAGATGATTGAAATCAACGCGGACCACTCCGCCGAGTGCTTCAGCTGTTAAGGAGGATGGGAGAAGATGGATAGGATAAACGAAACGGTCCCCTTAATTGAAGCCAAGCACCTCAAAATGCATTTTAAAATCCCGCACAAGGGGCTGCTGCATGCGGTGGACGACGTGAGCTTCGACATCTATCCCAGGGAGACGCTCGGCCTTGTGGGGGAGAGCGGCTGCGGCAAGAGCACCGTGGGCAACGTCATCATGCGCCTGCTTACGGCGACGGGCGGCGAGCTCCTCTATGAAGGGCAGAGCGTGTTCAGGGCGACGGGCGCCGAGAGCGGCGAATTCAGGAAAAAGATACAGATCATTTTCCAGGACCCGTATTCCTCGCTCAACCCCAGGAAAACGATAAAGAAAATCCTGCGCGAACCATATGAAATTCAGCGTATGGGCAGCCGCAGGGAAATCGACGCCATGGTCGGCGCCCTGTGCGAACGGGTGGATATTTCCCAAAGCCTGCTCGACCATTATCCGCATGAACTGGACGGGGGGATGCGCCAGGTCATCGGCATCGCCCGCGCGCTCTCGCTCAACCCGCGCGTCATCGTGTGCGACGAGCCGGTTTCCTCGCTCGACGTATCGGTGCAGGCGAAAATCATCAACCTGCTCATGGATATCCAGCGGGATACGGGCATTGCCTACCTGTTTGTTTCCCACGATTTGAGCGTGGTGCGCCACATATCAAGGCGCATCGCGGTGATGTATCTCGGACAGATCATCGAGCTGTGCGGCACGGACGCCATTTTTGAGAATGCCAAGCATCCGTATTCCATCGCGCTGCTCTCGGCCGTGCCGCAGGTCAATGTGGATAAAAAGGTTTCGCGCATCGTCCTCAAGGGGGACGTGCCCAGCCCCATGAATCCCAAACCGGGCTGCCGTTTCGCGCCGCGCTGCTGGATGGCGGGCGCCCGCTGCAAGGATGAAACGCCGCCGCTCGTGGAAATCGAGGCGAACCATTACGTTGCGTGCCATTACGCGGGCGAGTCGCGCGAGCGCATGAAGAGCGCGGAGAAATCGACGCTGAAGGTCTATCAGGGGGAAAAGAATGTTTAAACTGCTGGTGTATTTTGATTTGCCAAAGCAGGCGCTTGAAAAGCTGGCCGCGGCGGGCGTGGAGGTCGTGCGCGGAGGCCGCGCTCTGTCGGAGGCCGTCCTGTGCGAAGACATTGCCGATTGCGACGCGATCATCTTCTTTGAGCAAACGGAGCGCGGCTTCAACAAAACAATCATCGATGCGGCGTCGAAGCTCAAGCTGATCGCGCGGCGCGGCGTGGGCTATGATTCGGTCGATTGGAAATACGCGGAGTCTAAGGGGATTTATGTGACCAACACGCCGGGCACGAACAGCCTGACGGTTGCGGAAGCGGCCGTCATGCTCATGCTCGAATGCGCGCGCAACGCGCAGAAGGTCAGCGCGGACTTTCGGGAGAAGCGCAAGGATTACCGCATGTTCTC